>JBNMGJ010000055.1:0-9998 GCA_050872185.1 Mogibacterium sp. | reverse complement strand
CTCTCCCAGAACGCCTGCGCCCATCCACTCGTTGGCGAACAGACCATGGTTCTGAACGGTGGAGAGATCCACGATTTCTTCCTTCTCGTTCTTCTCATCCTGAAGGTGTCCGTATGTCATATGGATGGTCTTGTCATGAACATCGGTGGATGGCCAGCTGTTCACTGCAACCCAGCGTCCATCGGAAATCGGATGTACGGTCTCTGGCTTCATGCTGTCTTCCATCCATACGGTAATCTGTGGGCAATCCAGTGTATCGTTGTCGATACCCTTCAGCCACTTGTCCCACCACTTGGTGGCTTCGCCTAAGTAATCCATTGCCGGCTGCGGCATTCCATCGTGCTGGAATACGTGAGCCCAAGGTCCGATGATAGCTTTTCTAGGAACGCTCAGTCCTTCCATCAGGGAGCATACACTGTTGGTGTAGGAATCTGCATATCCATCCAGTGCGAATACTGGAACCTGAATGTCATCGTAGTTCACGCTAACGGAACCGTGCTTCCAGTAGTCATCTCTAGTCTGATGCTTCAGCCAGTTCTCTGGCCACAGTGGCATCTCTTCCAGTCTCTTAATGGATTCTTCATACCATGTGTCCGGCTTGATTTCCTTATCAATCGGTCTGCACATGTATGCCAGCATGATATTGCCCCACCAGAAGTTGTCGTTCAGAAGGCAACCGCCCTTGTAGTGAATATCCTGTGTATATCTGTCATCTACGAAGCCAATGCAGATGATGGCCTTCAGTGGCTTAGGTCTTCTTGCTGCAACCTGCAGTGAGTTGAATCCAGACCAGGATTTACCCTGCATACCAACGTTTCCGTCGCACCATGGCTGCTCTGCAATCCAGTTGATGGCATCTATGGCATCGTCCTGTTCCTGCTTCAGATACTCATCGTAGAAGCAGTCGTCGGATTCTCCGGCACCTCTCATATCTACGCGGACAACGTTGTATCCCATGCCTGCGAAGTATCCGTACATCGGTTCGTCTCTTCCTCTCATACCATCTCTCTTACGGTATGGCTGTGTTTCGAAGATGGCTGGCAGCGGCTTATCGGTTTTCGGTCTCCAGATACGTGCCGAGCATCTGCATCCGTCGGACATTGGAATCCAAACGTTCTCGATTACGTCCCAGTCATAAGGGAACTCATCTTTGGACATGACTCTTTTTGCTTTGAATTCTTGTTTAGCCATAATGTGTACCTCCATTTGAGTAACATAATCTTTTCTTTGTTTAAAGTATAACGATTCGTATTAAGATACACAAATCTGTATAATTTTCATTTTCAAAAAAAATACAACCACTTTTTTATCATCTGGTGAAAATTTTGCCCCAAAAGTGGTAAAATTAAGTAAAGAGCTTCATGCAACATTGTGATATTTCGCATGATTTTTTCGAATTATGAAAAACACATCAAGGAGATAGTCTATGCAACAGGAATTTTACACCAGACTGGGGCAGAAGCTGAAAGCCTGCCGCAAATCCAAGGGAATGACACTTTCTGAACTTTCATCGAAAATCCACCGAAGCATTGCCACTCTTTCCAAGTACGAAAACGGAGATGTGGCTTTCTCCATCGACGCCCTGGTGGACATCTGCACTGCACTGAACGTAGATATCGCGGAATGCCTTCCACCCACTTACAAGGATCCAGATGATTTGAACATGATGAAGTACGAGAAGTACTTCGTGGATAAGCTGTATGTGTACTGGTACAACGGGGAACTGAAGAAAATTCGTTGCGCAGTGATTGAGAATACGAATCCATCTGCCAAATCAGTTCTATACTTTCTAGCGGATGACGTTCAAAATCCCCATGTGGATTTCACCTATCACGGAAAAGTCTCCTACTCGGATACCAGCGTCACCTTCTACTACACGAACCAGGAGCCCCCTTTCGACAAAATGTTCATTCGCATGCCTCTTCTGTTCCCGAAGGACCACTATCAGACGGGTATCATGTCCGCCATCACCTATTACTATCAGGGAGTCACCACCAAGATTATGGCTTCCAAGAAAGCAATCCCTATGAATGATGAACTGCGTGATGAGCTTTTGATTGATGCCGACGAAATCAAAGATCTCAAGCGTTCCAATATGCTCATTATTCGATAGAAATCATATAAGGCTGCCGCACTTCTCTGTGCAGCAGCCATTTCTGTTCCTTTGATTTTTTGTATTTTCTATTTGTTATGCAGACACCTTTGGTGTCGGTTTGCCTTCATCATACCCCTTGAATACAATACTTCCTACGAATCCCGCCAATATGCCACAAACGGCAGCGATAACCAGTGCAATCACTACTTTTGCCGGAGAATTGAAGGCGAAGGGTGCCAGCATTCCCGGTATCGGCGAAGCCGTCCCCGGTGCATTGTTAACGATGCCCAGCAAAGCCGCTGTCACACCGGACATTCCGCCCCCGAAGAAGTTCGAGAAGTATATCGGTATCGGATGGGACGTTACGATGTCCGCCTGGGTCAGCGGCTCCATCATAACAGCAATCACATTTCCGTTATTTCCGAAATGAAGGCGCTTGAAAATCATTCCGTTGGTGAAGGATCCACCGAAGCATGCGATAGCCGCAATTCCCATTGGCAGGCCTTTCAAACCGAGCATTGCCGTCAGCGCCATGGAACTGAGCGGAGAGGTGCAAATCATCTTCATAATTCCACCCAGAAGGAAACCCATGAGAATCGGAGATGTGGTGGTGGCCTGTGAGATTGTCTTTCCGATAATCGTCAGCACTTTGGTCACCCCTGGGTCAACGAAAAAGGCAATGCCTCGAGACAACGCCGCAATAACCAACGCTCCCACAATCACATTGGGACCCTCCGGAAGCTTCTTCTCAATAATCGGCGCCACGAATCCCACCACATATCCTGCGATAAATCCCGGCAGAATTCCAAATCCGCCGGCAGCCACACCACCGCACACCGCCAGCACTGGACTCACACCCATGTTGATGGCCACCATGATTGCTGCCGCAATGCCTCCCATCTGACCGGAGGTAATGCCGACCTGCTTCAAGAATGCCATTCCGAAAATATCTCCAGCAATATAGTTCAGGATGGCTTCTACCAGAAAAGTAGCCACCGCCGCATCGGCCAGTCCGGACATGGCAGCCTGACCCTTGGGCATCTTCATGCTGAACAGCGAAAATGCCGCCAGGGTCACCAGTAACAACGCGGTTCCCGATAAAATTGTAATCATGCTTCCTGCTCCTTTACTTCCATTGCCTTACGAATCTCTTCCGCCAGTCTGTCCGCTTGCTCCAGAATTTCAGCAGACGCTCCCGCCTGTTTCAAATCTGCTGCAAGCTGCTGCGCTTCACGGAATGCTTTTGTCATAGCAAAATTTTCTTTTACCGCATAATCTTCTCCTTCACTTCGCGGTATCCGAACCACCGGAAGTCCGTACTTCAATATCATCCAATAGATTGCAAAGATGATTCCGCTTCGGATGAGCGCCACCAGGAAGAGCACACCAATTACGCGAACTGGCATTGCACTTTCTCCAGATCGAATATACATCTCCAGCACATTAGCGGCAAAATCCGGAATCGCCAAGGCGATGAAAGTCTTCAAATAGGAAGCCTGTGCTTTTCCATAATGAAAGAACAGATAGATTAACACTCCATATGCAATATAGAACACGAACTCCGGCATTCCGGTTTCCCATATGGTATCCGGATTGACCAGTCCTCCTGCCACTGCGAAAGCCCTCGTAATCATCACACCCACCGCCGATATGAACACCACCGGCAGGGTTGAGAATTCATCCAGCACTAGCATGAATAGTGCGAACAGGATTACACCAGCAGATACCACGAAATTCTTCGTGAACATGTGTATTCGCAGCTGGGCTCCCGCAATCACAATGAGTCCATAAATCAGCGTGTACACAAACGGGTCCAATTTCCTTGACTCTTGTCTCTGTCTTTCCATATTTCCTCCATACCATTAACCATTCGATACATCATCACTTTGCTGGGAATTATTCTATATCTATCCGATTTCTTTTCACACTCCTTTCGCTCAATCGAATTAATTTGTTCAAATTCACAATTACCAGCACTATTAATTTATCCCATATCTTAAGTGTACCATATGTAGAACAAAAACTGAATTTATTCTTTGTGGTATTACAAAATTCTATATAAAATGAAAAGCGGTCCTTTGTCACATCGCTGACGGCGATAAAAAAGAACGCCATGCAAGGCACAGCGTTCTCATAACCTTATTCACAATGTATCGACGATGGCTCCGTTCTGTTCACTCAATTACTAGTTCAGAACTTCGCACTCATCAAAGTTGACACCAATCATCTCTTCCAGCTCTGCGCTGATGCTGACAACGAAGTCAATTCCGTAATCCTTGGAAATAACCTTAATCTTCTCGATAAATTCAGGAAGCACTTCCAGAGAAACGTCTGCATGTTTCATAATTCCATCCAGATAGAATTTCTCGATATCGCTATTCGAGCTGATAATTCCGAAAATGAATCCTACATATTCATCTACGTTGGTGATATGTACGAAATCTTCCATGCAGATAACGCGAATGCGGTGATCCAAATCATAAATCAGGCGGGAATTCTTGTTGATGAATACAACGCTTCCCTTGCACTCTTCCGCGTCCTGATTCGCGTAATCAATCATGTTCTTTGTCTTTCCACTCCCCTTGTGTCCTACTAACAGTTTAACCATGGCAGTGTCCTCCTTAAATTTATTTTGTGATGATTGAGTCATCTAACAACCACTTCTTTGTTGTGGTTTGATTATACAACATCTTGTGTATCGGTTCAATAAGTCAAATTACTTTTCTGCTGCTTTTTCCGCATCCAGTTTTTTGACCACTTCGTCAATGCGATGAGCCACTTCAATGAAATCGTCTTCCTTGAAGCCTCTTGTTGTCATCGGAGCGGTTCCCACGCGGACACCACTGGTCTGCATTGGAGAACGCTTTTCGTTCGGTACGCAGTTCTTGTTCAGTGTGATGCCCACTTCATCGCAAGCGTTCTGCAGGTCCTTTCCGGAGAATTCGTGATCCGACAGATCCAGCAGGAATACATGGTTATCGGTACCACCGGTAACAACATTGTAACCCATCTTGATGAACTCGTTTGCGAAAGCCTTGCAGTTCACTACTACCTGATGTGCATATTCCTTGAATTCCGGACGAAGTGCTTCCTCCGCGCATACAGCCTTACCTGCAATGATGTGCTCCAGCGGACCACCCTGTGCGTAAGGGAATACCGCACTGTCTACCTTCTTTGCCAGCTCGGTACGGCAGAAGATCATACCACCACGAGGTCCTCTCAGAGTCTTATGAGTAGTGGTTGTGATAATGTCTGCATAACCGAATGGAGAGATGTGCTCGCCACCGGCAACCAGGCCTGCGATATGAGCCATATCTACCATGAAGTAAGCGCCTACACTCTTCGCAATCTCAGCGAATGCCGGGAAATCAATAGTTCTGGAGTATGCGCTGGCACCGGTCAGAATCAGCTTTGGATGCAGCTCGTTGGCCTTCTTCTTCAAATCCTCCATGTCGATGAATCCTTTGTCATCTACATTGTAGAAATGAACATCGTACAGCTTTCCGCTGAAGTTCACTGCAGAACCGTGGGTCAGATGACCGCCGTTGTCCAAGTTCAGAGAAAGAATGGTATCTCCTGGTTCCAGAACTGCCTTGTATGCAGCAAAGTTTGCCTGGGAACCGCTGTGTGGCTGTACGTTCACGTGATAATCCGTATCAAATACTTTTCTCCACATATCGCAGCAGTACTCTTCCAGCTCGTCTACATAACGAGTTCCGCCGTAATATCTACCCTTATTACCGGAATGTCTTTCTACCGGCTTTGCTGGATAACCTTCTGCGTACTTCCAGGAGAGGCAGCTTCCGCATGCAGCCAGAACTGCTTCAGAGCAGTAGTTCTCCGATGCAATCAGCTCTACGTTGTTCTTCTGACGATTGTATTCTTTCTCAATCAGATCTGCTACCTTCGGAGAGGTTTTGCGAATCTCCGCAATGTTCTCCTGATTGTAAGTGCTCGAATCGTTTCCGTTTCTGTCAAACATTTCTTACCATCCTTTCGTTTGATACAGTATTCGAATATCGCCTATTAAATATATCGATCCGATGAACAGTACAACATCATAGCAACCATTAACCGCTGTTGTGTATGCTTCCCTTTCATCAGGAATCGCACTAACATGGAACCCGCTCTCTTCCATCTGCTTCGCAAGCACATCACTAGACAATGCCCGCTCGCTGTGAGGTTCCGTAATGATGAATTCCGCGTTTGCCGGCGCCTTTGCCAGTTCCTCCGCCATCTCATCGTATTCCTTATCCTTGAAGCAGCCGAAAACAATCAGCAACTTCTGACTTTCCAGTTCTTCCCCATAGTATTGCTTTAACGCTTCCATCGCAGAGGCTACGCCGCTTGGATTGTGTCCTCCATCGATGATAACCGCCGGGTTCTGGTTCTGAAGGAACTCAAATCGTCCCATAATCCGTGCCTTCTGAAGTCCGCTTCGGATGTTCTCTTCCGACAAGCACACCATCCCGTTTTGCTCCACCACCTGCAATGCAGCCAGTGCGGTAATCGCATTTCGCACCTGGTGATTTCCCTGCATGGACAAGTGCAGTCCCGAATAGACTTTCTCGCCCATTGTCACATTGAAGACCATTTCCGGTCTGTTTTCCACTACCTTATAATCAAATTCAGAAACATCTGTAAAAGGAGCTTTCTTCTGCTCCGCCTTCCACCGAATGAGGCTCTGTACTTCATCTTCCAGACTTTCCGAAATTACCGGAACTCCTGGTTTGATGATTCCCGCCTTGTTCCAAGCGATTTCCCGAAGGGTATTTCCCAGAATCGCTGTGTGATCTTTACCCACCTGGGTGATGATTGTAGCCAGGGGATGTTCGATGGTGTTGGTAGAATCAATGATTCCCCCAAGCCCCACTTCCGAAATCATGTAGTCTACATGATTATCCGCAAAGAACAGGTAGGCGATGGCCGTCAGAATCTCGAATTCCGAAAGATATCCGTATCCCTCCTGATTCAGCCATTCGTTATAAGAAAGCACCGCGGATCCGTAGCGGACGAAGGCTTCGTCCGAAATCAGCCGGTTGTTAATTACAAACCGCTCATTATACACCATCACATGAGGTGAAGTGTGGACGCCTACCGTGTATCCAGCCTCCTGGAGAATGGCGGACAGATACGTGGCAACGGATCCTTTCCCGTTCGTACCAGCCACATGGAAGATCTGCAAGTCTTTTTCCGGATTTCCCAGAAGGTTTAGAAGCCTCCGCATTCGGTCCAGACCCAGCGGACCTTTCATGGCTGTACTCTCGTGAATCTTATCGATAATCTGCTGGCTACTATTTGTCACTTGCCGCACCCATGGATTCCAGGCGAGCAACTACAGTTGCCAGCATTTCCTTATATTTCTCTTGCTTCTCCCGTTCCTGGTTCACAACCGCTTCCGGAGCCTTCTCAACAAAGCCCTTGTTGGCCAGTTTTTTATCGACACGGGCAACTTCCCCTTCCAGACGTTTCTTCTCCTTCTTCAGTCTTTCCAGTTCCGCTTCGAAATCCACCAGATCTTCCAGTGGAATCAGGATTTCTGCACCGTCGATGACCGCAGACATTACGTCCTTCGGCGCCTCACCGTCAGATGCTTTTACCGTAATATCAGTAACGTTTGCGATGTTCTTGATAATCGGTGTCGTTTTCTCTACAGTGTCTGCCAGTGTATCGGTACGTACCACCATGGTCAGCTTCCGGCTCGGTGCCGCATCCGCCTCTACACGAATGTTACGAACCGCTTTGATGGTCTCGATGGCAGTCTTAATACGCTCTGTAGCTTCTGGATATTCCAGTGCTTCATCGTATTCCGGCCAATGGGCGCGAATCAGCATTCCATCGGCGCCTTCTGCATCTGTATCCTTTGGCAGGAATCCCCAGATTTCTTCGGTGATGAATGGCATGAACGGGTGTAGAAGCTTCAGCAGGTCCTTCAATGTTTTCTGAAGAACGTATCTTGCGGTCTTCTTGTCCTCTTCATCCTCACCGTACAGTCTTCTCTTTACAATTTCGATGTACCAGTCACAGTATTCATCCCAGATTGTTTCGTATACCTTCTGTCCGGCCAGTCCCAGTTCGAACTTATTCAGGAACTCCGTCACTGCCTTTGCTGCTTCGTTCACGCGGGAAATCATCCACTTGTCTTCGTCCTGAAGAATAGCGGTCTTCTCATCTGCCATCGGCAGGAAATTTCCGTCTTCATCCTGAAGATTCATGATTGTAAATCTAGATGCATTCCACAGCTTATTGGCAAAGTTTCTGGAAGACTCCAGACGGCTCTTGAGGAATCTTGTATCATTTCCCGGCGAAATACCGGTGCACAGCATGAACCGCAGCGCGTCTGCACCGTACTGGTCGATGACAACCAACGGATCGATGCCGTTGCCCAGCGATTTACTCATCTTTCGTCCCTGCTCGTCTCTTACCAGACCGTGCAGGAATACGTACTTGAACGGAACCTCGTGCATTGCTTCGCAAGCAGAGAATACCATTCGGATTACCCAGAAGAACAGGATGTCATAACCGGTTACCATTACCGAAGTTGGATAGAAGTAATCCAGTTCCGGCGTCTTCTCCGGCCATCCCAGTGTGGAGAACGGCCACAGTGCCGAACTGAACCAGGTATCCAGTACGTCCTCATCCTGGTGGAAGTGCGTTCCGCCGCACTTCGGACAGGTCTCCGGCATCTTATCCGCCACCACGATTTCTCCGCATTCGTCACAGTAGTAGGCCGGAATCCGGTGTCCCCACCACAGCTGACGGGAAATGCACCAGTCGTGGATGTCATTCAGCCAGTTCAGATAAATCTTCTCAAAACGAGCCGGAATATGCTCCATCTTTCCGGATGTTGCCGCTTCAATCGCCGGCTTTGCCAGCTCTTCCATCTTAACAAACCACTGATCCGACAGCATTGGCTCGATGGCATTGTGGCAACGATAGCACTTTCCAACCGGAATTACCATATCTTCGGTTTTCACCAGATATCCCGCTTCGTCCAGTTCCTTGACCCATGCCTTCCGGCACTCGTAACGGTCCATCCCCTCGTACTTGCCTGCCAGTTCGTTCATGGTGGCATCGTCGTTCATGCAGGACATAATCTTGAGATCGTGTCTCTGTCCCACCTCGAAGTCGTTCGGGTCGTGAGCCGGAGTAATCTTAACCGCACCGGTTCCCTTCTCCGGATCCGGATATTCATCTGCAATGACCGGAATCTCCCGGTTCAGAATCGGCAGGTATACCTTCTTACCCACCAAGTCCTTATATCTCTCATCGCTTGGATGAACGGCGATAGCAATATCACCGAACATGGTCTCCGGGCGGGATGTGGCAACCACGATTCCCTCTCCGCCATCCACTGCCGGATAACGGAAATACCAATACTTGCCGTTCTCATCTTCGTGCTCCACCTCTGCATCCGACAGAGAAGTCTTACAGCTTGGGCACCAGTTAATCAGACGGTTTCCCCGGTAAATCCAACCCTTGTTATACAAATCGATGAAGAACTTGGTAACCGCCTTGTTACATCCCTCATCCATAGTAAAGCGTTCTCTTCTCCAGTCGCAGGAGTCTCCCAGTTTCCGGCACTGCTTGGTAATACGGCTTCCGTATTCTTTCTTCCACGCCCATGCGTGCTCCAGAAACTCCTCCCGGGTGAACTCGCTCTTGTGCTTTCCGGTCTCCTCATACAGCTTGTTGGCTACTTTTACCTCTGTGGCAATGCTGGCGTGATCGCTTCCCGGAAGCCACAGCGCACTGTATCCCTGCATTCTCTTCCAACGGGTCAACACGTCCTGAAGAGTCTGATCTAGCGCATGTCCCATGTGAAGCTGTCCCGTGATATTTGGCGGTGGCATCACGATGGTGAAAGGTTTCTTGTCCGGATCTACTTCCGCATTGAATGCGT
>JBNMGJ010000022.1:0-15320 GCA_050872185.1 Mogibacterium sp. | reverse complement strand
ATCATTATGTTTTATACCGGTATGAGAATCGGTGAATTACTAGATTTGAAGCCCGCTGACATCCATTTGAAAGAACGTTGGATTGACTTAAGGGGAACGAAAACGAAAGCAGCACAACGAATTATCCCGATTCACAAGAAAATTATTCCGCTGCTCGAAAAGAGAATTGAAGACTGTCCCGGCAATTATCTTTTCTGCAGAAATGACGGAACCAAACTGACCTATTCAATATACAAGACCGTATTCTATAAACCATTCATGAAGGAATTCGGGATTGATCGTCAGCCCCATGAATGCCGGCATACTTTTGCATCGATTGCAGCGGCTTCCAAACTGAATCCGGTGCTATTGAAAAAAATTATCGGGCATTCCTCTTCTGACATCACCGAAAGCATTTACACCCATGCATACATTGAAGATTTGATTGCGGAAATAGATAAATTCAAACTCTAATTTGGCAAAAAGCTTGTTACTTACGTGTTACTTACCGGGTGTAAATTAGATGATTTTAAACCAATTTTCAAGGGCTTTCAAAATCGCTGTACCCCTTTATTTTCAAGGCTTTCAAAGGGTTTCGAGCGATTTTGAAAAAGCCCGTTTTTTTATTGTTTTCTTAATAATTCCTTAATATTCGAGCGTAACTCGGGCACTACCCCACTACACAATCAGCCCTCCAATCAGGTAAATAAGCCCTGCCACAATCCAGGCCACGACGCATTGGAACAGCACCATCCAAGCGGCCGCACCCGAACCTTGCTCCTTTCGAATGGTTGCCACCGCAGCGATACATGGGGTGTATAGCAGGCAAAATACCATGAAGGTAAATGCCGCCAACGGGCTGATGGCCGCTCTTACCGCTGCCGTTCCGCCATAGACCACCGCCAGCATGGAAACCACGCTTTCCTTGGCCAAGAAGCCGGAAATCAGCGCCGTTACCATCCGCCAATTGCCGAAGCCCAGCGGTACGAAAATCGGTGCCAGGAATCCCGCCAATGCGGCCAGGATACTCTCCTGAGGGTCACTCACCATGTTCATGGAGAAACTGAAGTTCTGCAGGAACCACACAATGATGGTTCCGATGAAGATCACCGAGAAGGCTCTCTGCAGGAAATCCTTCGCCTTATCCCACATCAGAAGGACTACGCTCTTTGCTCCCGGCATTCGGTAATTCGGCAGTTCCATGACGAAGGGAACCGCTTCGCCTTTGAAAAACGTATTTTTACCTACCAGAGCAATCACAATGGCCATAAAGATTCCGATGAAATACATCATCACCATTACCAGGGCGGCATACTTCGGGAAGAATGTATTTGCAAAGAACGCATAGATTGGCATCTTCGCGGAACAGCTCATGAATGGAATGAGCAGCAGTGTCATCCGCCGGTCTCTTTCCGATGGCAACGTCCGAGAGGACATAATCGCCGGAACACTGCATCCGAAGCCCACCAACATTGGAACGATGCTCCGCCCCGACAATCCAATGCGCCGGAGGAGCTTATCCATAAAGAAGGCCACCCGGGCCATATATCCGCTATCTTCCAGCAGGGATAAGAACAGGTACAGCACTACTACAATTGGAATGAAGGAAAGCACTGCTCCCACTCCGGTAAAAACAGCATCGATTACCAACGAGTGTACCGGTGCTGCCACGTGCATCCCCGTCATCCATACATCCACCACGTGGGTCAAATACTGAATCCCCTGATCCAGCAAATTCTGGAAGAATGCACCGATGACGTTGAAAGTCAGCCAGAACACCAGTCCCATAATTCCGATAAAGGCTGGGAGTGCGCTCCACTTTCCTGTCAGGAATCGGTCAATCTTCTGACTCCGGATGCGCTCTTTGCTTTCCTTTGGTTTGATTACCGTCTGGTGGCACAGACGCTGGATAAAGCGATATCGCATATCCGCCATGGCGGCACTTCGGTCCATGCCACATTCTTCTTCCATCTGAAGAATGATGTGGTCCACCATATCCCGCTCGTTCTCCGTCAGTTTGAGGGCTTTCTCCACCAGCGGATCCCCTTCAATCAGCTTCGTCACTGCAAAACGCAGCGGAATCTCCGCAGCTGCCGCATGATCCTCGATGAGATTCATGATTCCATGGATGGCCCGGTGCACCGCACCGCCGTGATCCTTCGGACTGCAGAAATCCGTTCGTCCGTGGGTCTCCCCGGTCTTCGCAATGCGAACCGCGTGCTCCGCCAGTTCCTCAATCCCCTGATTCTTCGCCGCAGATGTGGGGATTACCGGTACCTGAAGGATTTCTTCCATCTCGTTAATCAGAACCGATCCGCCATTTCCTGTCATTTCGTCCATCATATTGAGGGCGATAACGATCGGAATATTCAATTCCAACAGCTGCATGGTGAGGTACAGATTCCGTTCGATGTTGGTGGCATCTACAATATTGATAATCGCCGAAGGTTTCTCCTCCAGAATGAACTGGCGGGATACGATTTCTTCGCTAGTATAAGGAGAAAGAGAGTAGATTCCCGGAAGGTCTACCACCTCCGTGCCTGGATACCCTTTAATATTTCCACTTTTTCGGTCTACTGTTACTCCCGGAAAGTTACCTACGTGTTGATTCGACCCGGTCAGTTGGTTGAACAGCGTGGTCTTCCCGCAGTTCTGGTTCCCTGCCAACGCAAACACAATCCGTTCCGATGTCTTCTCATCCCTGGCCTCTGCATTCTCGCCTTGCTCGCCGATGCCGGGATGGGGAATGTCCTTGGCCGGCAGAATCGGTTCATATACCTCTCCCCGACCGCCGGGATGCTCATGCACATTGGTAATCTCTATCTGTGCCGCATCTGCCAGGCGCAGCGTCAAGGAGTAGCCCGACACCATCAGCTCCATGGGATCCCCCATCGGTGCATACTTAACCAAGGTCACTTCCACCCCCGGAATCAGGCCCATGTCCAGAAAATGTTGCCGAAGCACGCCGGTTCCTCCCACAACGGATATTACCGCTGACTGTCCAATCTCCAAATCACAGATGGTCATTCTTCGTCCCTCCCATTTGTCATCTCAAAATACTCCCCCTATAATACCACATTTTCTCCATAATGCATGTATTCTCTTCAAATTCACAATGAGTTCTGGAGTTTTACTTGAAGCTGTGTTTTTGAAGTGCTAAAATATTTTTCTGTTAGATGCACTTCTCCGGCATCGCCGGATGTGCTTGCGTAAATAAGTTCTTTTTAGCTACAAATGGTAGGAGCAGTTATATGAAATCTACATTAAGACGTACATGGGCCGAGATTAATCTGGATGCATTGACCCACAATTATCATAAGATTCGAGAACATATTGGCGAAGATGTGCGCTTTCTCGGCGTTGTTAAGGCAGATGCCTACGGACACGGATCCGTTCAGGTAGCGGATCACTTGCAGAAGCTGGGAGCGGACTACCTGGCGGTCAGCAGCATTGATGAAGCCATGGAACTCCGGTTCAACGGCATCACCATGCCAATTCTCATTCTGGGACACACCCCGAAAGAACAGGTAGATCGTCTGATTTGCTTCAATATCACCCAGGCCGTGACCTGTGAGGCCAAGGCGCTGGAATACAGTGAAGAAGCGGTTCGATACGGGGGCACGCTGAAAATTCACATCAAGGTAGACACCGGAATGTCCCGGCTGGGCTACCTCTGCGAAGGGGAGCATTTTGAACACGGGGTAGAAGGCATTCTCCACGCCTGCACCCTTCCGGGACTGGATGCTGAGGGCATCTTCACCCACTTTGCCGTGGCAGACGAGGAAGGTGCGGACGATTTGAATTACACAAAGCACCAGTTCCAGCTATTCACCGATGTCATCCAAGCGGTGGAAGAGAAGTGGGGCCACCGTTTCCACATCCGGCACTGCGCCAACACCGGTGCCACTGCCAAATACCCAGAAACCTGGCTGGACATGGTTCGCCCAGGACTCCTCCTCTACGGATACGGCGATTACGCAAAGCAACTGGGCCTGCAGCCGGTGATGTCCCTTAAGACCACCATCAGCACCATCAAGATCTACCCGAAGGGAATCCGCATCAGTTACGGTGGAATCTTCGAAACCGACCAGCAAACCCGCATCGGCGTAGTACCTTACGGATATGCGGACGGATTCCTCCGCTGCCTGTCCAACCGATATGCGCTGATGACTGCCGAAGGTCCCGCACCGGTTCGAGGAAAAATTTGCATGGACATGTGCATGATTGATCTTTCCAATGCTCCATCCGTGGACGTGGGCGATGAGGTGGTCATCTTCGGGCCGGAAAATCCACTGGAAAACATGGCCGATATGGCCGGTACCATTCCTTATGAACTGACCTGCGCAGTGAGCAAACGTGTTCCGAGAATCTTCATCGAGGATGGGGATGTGGTTTCCAAAGAGCTGCTGCTGAGAATGTAATAGTGGCTAGTGGATAGTGGTTAGTGGATAGTGGATAGTGGATAGTGGTTAGTTGTTAGTAGATAGTAAAATGGCGATCGCATTATGTGCGACCGCCATTTTTTGTGGATAATGCAGGTACATCATTCATAGAAATTCTTACTCCATCTCTAGCTTTGCTAGCTGAACTGCTTGATTCCTGCGACCGTATATTATTCCTAGAACTTGAATTTTACTATTTTTCTCATCAATCCAAAAATAGAGTATGAAATTTTCGACGATAATCTTTCGGATGCCTTCGCTTCTCCAAGGTTCCTCTTCTACAAGGCTGTGCCTTTCTGGCATAGTTGACAAACCATTAATGGTTTTATGGAATTTGCCCAATAACGACTCCGCAGCCTTCGGTGAAAAAAGTTCATTCGAAATATATCTCACAATTTCCTGCATATGCCCATATGCTATCTTTGTGATTTTTGTTTCGTATTCTTTCATCCTCTAATCTCCATTTGAAGATTTTTAAACGCTTCATCCACAGAATAGGACTCACCTGTCTTTGCTTGTACAAGACCAGTAGCCATCATAGTATTGAACTCTGCATCCGTCATCTGATCTCTTGTTTTTAGTTTATGGGGTATATCAAGCGAAAATGGGATGCCATCATGCATGATGACCTGTCTGTATGTCATATCAATAAAAACAGATACCGGAATACCTAGCTTTTTCAAAATCGCCTCTGCACCTTCTTTTACTTCCGGTTGAATACGTGCTGTAACATTTGCACTCTTTGTAATTGCCACAATATTCACCACCTTTCTGATAAAATTGTACCATCGTGTGTTGCTATTTGCAATACACGATTCTGTATCCAACTGTCACACGATGATTGCATACCAAAACAGGAGTGCCCGCAGGCACTCCCATCCATCACTAATCACTAACCACTATCCGCTATCCACTAATCACTAACCACTATCCACTAATCACTCACCCGATGCTCTTCCAGGCTATCCTCCACCTCGTGCTGCAGTTCCTCGATGCCATGGGCATCCTGGTGCATCCGGTGGGATTCATCCGCCAGGCGGTGAAGGGCTTCCGCCACGTGATAGAGGATTTCCTCATCATTGACCGCATCCCAGTTGCCGTGGGCTCGCTTCCGAATGTTCTGGAGCATCCGATGTTCGTCGAAGGAACCGCTTTCCACGATTCTCTCAGCAATATTTTCCGCCTCTTCCATCAGCTTGGCATTGGCGGCTTCTCCGAAGGTCCACTCATATTCCGCCACTTTCTCATCGATGTACGGAATCTTGATTCGCTGCTCATCCCCTTCGTGAGCCACCACCGGATACGGGCGAACCATTCCACACTCCCGAAGGGCATCCTCCACATGGCGCTTACACATGCCCGCCTCCAGAAGGTTCTCATCATCATATTTGTACAGAAGGTCGTTCACCACGCCAGGGTGTTCCGTCATATAGAAGCGGACGCCCTGTCGCTGCAGATTCCGATAGATTACCGGCAGCCTCTCGGCTGCGGTAATATCGATACTGCCGATTCCCCGGCCGTCCACGATAACCTGCTGAATGTCCGGCGTTACCGCCCGCTCGATATCCTTCTGGAAGGTCTCGATATTGGCGAAGAACAGTGTACCGCTGAACCGGTAGATCACCGTGTGCTGGATTCTCCTAGCGTTCCGGTTCCGATGGAGTGCATAGAATCCGTCTTTTCCCGGAATGCACCCCAGATATGCCCGAGGTGGCGTTACGGCACGGACGAATACATCGATAAAAGAAAGTATCACACCAATGACAACCCCGTAGATGGTTCCCAGCAGAAGTACCCCGGCAAAGGCCGCCATGAAAATCAGGAATTCGGCGCGGTTGGTTTTCCGAAGCTTTGCCGCCAAGTCGAATTCCAGAATTCCCATCAGGGCACAGATAACGATGGCACAGAGCATCGGAACCGGTAAATATCCGATGAATCCAGTGCAGAATAAGAGAATCAACACCATGGTGCCGGAGGCCACAATGGACATCATCTGGGACTTAACGCCGAACTGATGGGCGATTCCCGTGCGAGACACACTTCCGTTCATGGGACAGCAGCCGGTGAATGCCGCTGCCAGATTACCCAGCATGTAGGTCCACAGCTCCCGGTCGTTATTCACCTTGTAATTTCCCTTCATAGCGAAGTTGTTGGTGGCCAGAAGGGTTTCCGCCACAATCACCAAGGCGATGGTCATGCTGGCCAGCACCATATGACGGTTCACCCCCAGAAGAATCGTCATATCCGGAACCTGGAACTTCGGAAGTCCTGGCTCCACCGGGCTCAGCATCGTTACGCCATTTTCTTTTAGCGGAAGGGTGTAGGCCATCACTGCACCGGCCAGCATCATGATGACGGACATGGGAATCCGAGGATATTTCTTTGCAAAGAAGCGGATAATCAGAATGGTTCCCATTCCCAGCAGAAGGGACAGCAGGTTGAAGGAGGTCCCGGCCTCGGTAATGATATGGTGCAACAGTTCAAATAGCTCGCCGGTGGAAGCGGTGCCACCGAAGAGCTTTGGGGTCTGCATCAGGATGATTTCACAGCCGATTCCCGTGATGAATCCTCCCATCACCGGGGTGGAGATGAAGTTGGTAAAACGTCCCGCCCGAAGCACTGCGAACAGCAGCAGCCACAGAGCGACTAGCAGCGTCACCACCGGCACGAAGCGCATGGCCTCCGGAGTACCCCCGGCAATTCCGAAGGTACTGAGCATCCCCCCTACTAGGGCCGCCGGTGCTGCATCCACGCCGAACACGAACTCCGGTGAGGTGGAACACAACCCGAAAATTAGGATGGGAAGCACCGATCCGTACAGTCCATATATGGCTGGAAGCCCTGCAATCTGAGCATATCCCATGGAGATGGGAATGGATACCAGCGCGATAATGATTCCCGCCGGAATGTCTTTCTTTAGATTCTGCCAGTTATAATTCCGAAGGAACAATTCTCTCCCCCCCCCTTTCTGCTCTTCGCTCTTCAATCTCCTATTCGTTAATCATCATCTTGATGATTTCTTCATTGGTTTCTCGCATGCCATCTTTGCCTAGGCGTCCAATGTTATGGATGGTTCCCTCAATGCCCTTGGTGACAATGCCGTCGCCTGCGTAGAACTGCTGGCCATTCAGGTACATATTGTATCCCATAATACCTGCATCCACAGCGGAGGCAATCTTGGCGGCGCAGGAGGCTTTGGCCCCATCACAGATCATTCCGGACACGATGGCCAAGGCATTCACCACGGTGTGGATAATCTCTTCGTATCCGCCACCACAGAGATAGGCGATTCCAGCGCCTGCCGCTGCCCCGGCGCTCACCGCTCCACAGTAAGCGGAAAGCCTGCCGATTCCCGTCTTCTGATGGATGGCAATCAGGTTGGACAGAACTAGCGCCCGGTAGGTCTGCTCCTCCGTGGCATTCAGCTCCTTCGCGTACTCCAGCACCGGAAGAGAACAGGTCATGCCCTGATTTCCGCTGCCCGCATTGATTACCACCGGAAGCTCGCAGCCGTTCATTCTGGCATCGGAGCCGGCCGCCGCCCTGGCTTTGGCCCGAGTTCTCACATCGTCTCCATAGGAGGCCAGCAGCACGCTTCCGATGTTGGCACCGTAATCTCCTCGGAGACCCTCGTCGGAAATGGCACTGTTGTATTCAATCTGCCGTCCGATGACCTCCCGTACGTCTTCCACATCCACACTGTTCGCAAAATCCCAGATAGACTTCACATCCAGCAGGGTCCGGTCCGTCAGTCCCTCTTCGGAGTCCGCTTCCACCGGCACGTAGTGGAGTATCTCGCCGTTCTTCTCAATCCGCACGATGTTGGTGTGGTAGCTGGCAATGCGGACTTTCGCGCTTTCATCTCCGGCAAAAACATCCACAATAATATCGAAAACACACCCGTTATCCACGTGTTCCACAGAAATTTCCGTGTTCCCAAGATACTCTGCGATTTCCTTCGCCTGCTCATCCGTTACGTCCGAAATTACCTCTAGCTCCTTCGATGCATCCCCTGCCACGATTCCGGCCGCTGCCGCCGCTGGAATACCCTTGAGATGGTTGGTATGAGGCACGATGACGCTCTTCACATTCTTGATTATGCTTCCGCTGGCACCGATGTGTACCCGGTCCGGAAGCGCACCCAGCACCTCCCGGGCTTTGGCCGCCGCATAGGCCAGAGCAATGGGTTCCGTACATCCCATAGCCGGGACCAGCTCCTCCTTGAGGATATTCACGTAAGCTTGATATTTGATATCGTTCTTCTTCATTTCTTTACACCATTTCCTTCTACCTTATATTGATTCTTCTTAACCTACTCTGCTGTAAGCGGGAACTTCAGCTGCATCATGGAGAAAATTCCCTTGCACAGAAGGGTATCCTTCTCATCGAACAGCTCTACGTCGTATACCATGATCCGCTTTCCGTGTTTCACTTCCTTAGCGATTGCGTACAGCATCTTACATTCAATGGCCGGCCGCAGATAGTGGAAGGAACTGTCCACCGTGGTCACCTTGTACTGATAGGAAGCCGCTGCCGCTCCGCAGGCCGCATCGCACAGGGTGTACATCAGTCCACCGTGCACCGAGTGGGCCGCATTCTCCATAGAACCCTGAATCGGCACCTCCACCCGGGCATACCCCTCCTGTATCTCTGTAATCACCATTCCTAGCCCGTTGGCGAAAGGATTGGTGTGATTTCTTAGTTCCTTTATTTCTTCAAAAGTCATTATTTCTTCTCCTTCTCTCCCATTTCCGGTGGACTCTGCCAGTAAAAATATTTTTTTACCGCAAAGGTTTCCGGCTCTAGCCATTAGAACAGCAAGTTCACCATACCCAGAATCAGACCGATCAGCGCGCCCAGGTTCACGATCCAGTTCAGTTCGTTCTTCATGACGCTGAGAACCAGTGTCTCCAGTTCTTCACTGCTCATGGCGTTAATCTGCTTCTCAATCATGCCGGACACATCCATTCGCTCAATGAGAACCGGCACCAGGGACTTGACCAGGCCTCGGTACATGCGGCGCACCAGAGAACGCACCCGTTCATCCGAATATCCGGCTTCGAAGGTGATTTCCGACAGGCTGTCCTGCCCCCACTGGTTCACCTTATCCTGAATCACCCGGTTCAACATCTCTTCCCCGTTCTCGTCGATTTCCCGTAGAATTTCCGCCTGGACCATTTCCTTGGCGGAGTCTACGAATCCATCGGTAATGAACATCCCCAGCATGCTGTTCCGAAGCTGATCTGCCAGCTTATCAATGCAGCCACCGGAAATCTCTCCGATAATCTCACTGGACCGAATATCCCGAAGAAGCTGCTCCGATGCAACATCCGTCAATCTTTCTGTCACATGCTGATAGCGCTCTGACGAGCCCAAAATGGAACTTCCCAGCTCTTCCACCGGCTGGTCCATGGCACGCATCAGGGCTTCTTCCACCATGTTCTCGGATTCCTCCGAAAGAAACTGGCCTTCGATGTTTTCCTCGGTGAAGAAGGTCTCCTCTACCACTTTTCCCACCGCCTTCGCCAGCCTCGGCTTATTCTTTGGAATGGCTCCCGGCGTGAATGGAAGGGTATGCCCCACCACTTTGATTTCTTTTCTCGGTCGGAATAACATCTTGACCGCAATGTAATTGGTACAGTATCCAATCAGCGCACCGATGAGGGGCGGAATAATATAATGAATCATAATTTCTCCTTCTACTATATTAGAATATACCTAGGTATCATACCGCATTCCGGTGATGGATTCAACCGGTGCCCATTAATGCATACGAAAAAACGGGCCCCGACCGTCAACCAAAGTCGGAGCTCGCTTCCTAGGGGAGTCTGTACTCCCGTTTCTTGAGACATCCATGTTCCTACCATTCGGGGAAGATGTCTCGGTTCTTATTTGCAAATCCTATGCCTCAATCAGGCCCTTTGCCTTCTGGCTCTTGATGTACTTCTTGTATACGGTCAGCATGATGAGACCCAGTACCATCATTACTGCCAGGAAGATGAACAACATTCTGTATCCGGAGTTGCCATACGCATCCAGTAGCTTACCGGCGAGAACCGGGCAGAACACTTCTGGCAAATATCCTACGGTACAAATCAGTCCAATAGCGGTACCGGATGTTCTCTTCGGAATTCCGGATTCGCCGAACATGGAGTATACCAGGGAGTATGCAGCATACATTCCAAAGTAGATGAAGATGCAAACTACGATGAATACGGTGGAACTCATCTTTCCGGCAAAGGTCAGATACAACGTTGCCAGAAGCATGATACCCATGGTTCCGTACATTACGTTGGCTCTTCCAATCTTATCGGCGGCAATACCACCGGAGAAGCAAGCAATTGGTCTTACATACTGTGCCAGCATGGTAATCATAGCACCAGCTGCTGCGGTCATTCCCAGATTTGCGGTTGCGTACGGTGTGAAGTAGTAGAACAGGATGTTCATGGTGTAGGAGCACAGCATAATCAGTGCAAGCATCCATACCACCGGCATCTTGAGAACCTGTCCAATGGCTGCCAGGGAGAATTTTTCCTCTTCCTCTTCCGCAGTTGCGGCCGCAACTTTTCCTTCTACCTTATCTTCCTTCAGGATGATGAAGAGCAGAATACCCATGACGATGCACAGTGCGGAGTAGAAGATTACCACGCCGTTCAGGCCGGCCAGGTCGCTGGCTTTCTTGCTGAGTGCGTTGAAGATTGCCAAAGTGATTGCCAGATGTACTGCGTTGGTGATACCACGACCGGCATCCATGAAGCCGTATGCCTTACTCTGTTCATCCTCGTTCGCCAAGGTCCGGAGAATCTTCAGCAGTGCCGGCCAGAATGCGAACAGAGAGGTGAATCCCCAGAGCAGGTAGATGAATACCAGCATTCCGTAGCCTGGATTAGTCAGGTGCAGCAGTCCACCAAGACCGGTGAGAATCAGGGAGATGGTCATCAGTTTTCTCGGGGAGAAGATGTCGGCAACCACACCACCGAACAGGTAGGAGCAGGCGCCCATGACACCGAAGATGGATCCGAACACACCCATCTGCGCATTGGTCAGATGATAGGTTTGCAGATATGCGTCATAGTAGTAAGATCTGAAATACGGAAGTCCGTAGATGATAGATCCAGCGATTGAAATCAGAATCAACCGGAAGATATTTCTTTTCAGCTTTGATTGTGTTTCCATAATTATCTCCTTAATCGTGATTAGAGTGTCACTTTCTTTCCGTCCTTGATGACCAAAGCTACCTCATTCAGAGCTTCAATGTCCTCATCCGGATTACCTTTGAATACCGCCAGGTTTGCTTTTTTTCCCGGTTTGATGGTTCCCACCGTATCGTCAATCATCAGGATTTCGGCATTGTTCTTCGTCGCTTGAATCAGGGTGTCCTTCGGGTTCATTCCCAGGCGGTTCACGCGGATTCGGAATTCGTAGATTCCATTTCCGTGGCTGCCTTCGTAGACGCCGGCATCCGTTGCCCAGCCCATCTTAATCCCCTGTAGGTAGGCTTCTCGGATTCCTTCGTCCAACACTTTAACAATTTTCTTCGACTTCTCAATGTAGTGTTTCGGCATTCCCTCCGGCCAATCCAAGAAGGAATGTGGTGCACTCAGGGTCGGCATCATGAAGCTCTGATCTGTGGCCTTGTACATTCTCAGGCACTCATCGTCCATGATGGTAGAGTGCTCAATGGTTCTTACCCCGCTTCGAATGCACATCTTGATGCCTTCGGTTCCGTGGCAGTGAACCGATACCGGAAGGTGGACGAATGCAGCCATATCACAAGCGGCTTTCAGCTCTTCCTCCGTAATAATCGGCACACCCGGTTCTGCCCCCGGATTCATAATCGCTCCAGTTCCCATAATCTTAATCCAGTCCGCCCCTCGCTGATACTGGATTCTTACAGCCTTCCGAATCTCATCCAAAGAATCCGCTTCCAGATACATGGAACCGAAGAAGTCATTGCCCCGTTCCGTCGGTGAAATAATCTTGCCGCTGGCCAGAATGTCCGGCGCTACCGCCACACCTTCCCGAACCGCTCTCGCAATATCGATGACAATATTATTTCGGTCTCCTACATCTCGAACGGTGGTGTATCCCTTCCGAAGGTTGTCCTGTGCCAGCTTAAGTGCCGTCATACTGCGGTAGGCATCTGGCTGAACGTTCTCCTCGAATGTATTGGTTCCCTTGAGGTCCAGATGCAAGTGAGCTTCAATCAATCCTGGAAGCACGGTCATCTCCGTCATATCCAGCACTTCACCGCCTTCTGCGGTCTTCGGCGGAAGCACTTCCTGGATAATCCCATTGTCAATAACAATATCGGCACGGTCTCCAGCGTACTCTTCCGTCAGTTCCGGAACAATTCGGGCATTTCGTAGTACAACCATGTGCTATTCTCCCTTCTCCTCGTCTTCTTCCAGAACGGTCTGCTTCACGTCTTTTACCGGAACCACCTTGTTCGGAAGCCCGGAGTGTTTCCAAATCAGAAGTCCGGAAATGATAATCAGTGCACCACCGCCAATCAACTCTGCTTCGTAGATGATGTTCTCATGGGTGCTTCCCATGATTGGAAGTGCGGAGCAGATGATAGCGAATACACACAGTGCAGTAACCGCATAAGTAACGACAGAAGCTAACTTCTTGTTCTTTGTCATCACGTACAATCCCGGAATGTCCTCTTTCTCCCGCTTAATCTTACCATAAGCCAGGAACAGCAGTACATAAGGGAACAATGTGGTCAATGCCGTCATGGTAACCAGTGCATTGTAGATGGCCTCAACTCCCGGCAGATAGGAAACCCCTGCCAGCAGTGCGGAAATCAGGATTGCCTGGAAAATTACAGCCTTTGTCGGAATTCCGTGTTCGTTCACCTCGGTGATCTTCTTCGAGAATACCCCCGGCTCTACGAATCCGAACAGCATCTTGGTTGGCTGCGCAATGTACAGAACCAATGCCCCTAGTACGGAAAGGGCGATTCCGAAGGCGATGACCTGAACGAAAACGCTCGGGATTCCCAGGAGTTCACAAGCTCTCATCAATGCGTCCAACGTACCGGTGGAAGACTGAATCTCCGATGTCGGAAGCAGCATGGTCATGGCAATGGAGCCGATGGCGTATAGAACACCGATAATTGCCGCTGCGGTGCAGATGGCTCTCGGGTAGTTCTTCTGCGGATTCTCCATCTCCGAGATGAAGTTGGCTGCCAGCTGCGCTCCGGTGTATGCGAACATGATACTGGAAATCGCAACCAGGGAATTCATGTTCAGCTTCGGTGTCAAATTCGCCACGGTGAACACGGAAGCACTCGGTGCTTTCTTCAGGAACACAATGGCCAGGAAACTCAGTACAATCAGGCATACCGTCGGTACCGTGGATCCCAGGGATCCCACGCTGGTGAAATACTTTCCGAATTCCATGCCCTTCATGCTGGCAATGGACAGCACCCAGATGATGATGATGGACATCACCAATACCAGAAGCTTGTTGTTGGCCAAATCCGGTCTGCCAATCATGTAGGTTGCATTGACCGAGAAGAAGGTCAGGAAAGAGGCAAACCAGAAAATTAACGCGGTCCAGTGCATCCAGGATACCAGAAAACCGTATTTCGTGCCATAAGCTACTTTTACCCAATATGCCAGACCTCCGTCATTCGGATAAGAGGATGCCAGCTCTGCGCACATCAATGCCTGCGGTACGAAGAATATGAACATCAGGATGACCCACATCGGAATCGCACCTAGTCCCAGGTACGCATCCGAAGTCGATCTTGCAATCCATCGGATTCCATACAGTGCGGAGATGTTTAACATCACCAGTTCCCAGAATGTAATCTTTTTCTTTCCCATCCCGTACTCCTTTCTTCTCTGTCACTTCTTATTCATTTAAACTCTTTCTTTGAACTGGCAAGAGGGCTTATGGAAAGCCCCCTTGCATCGTTCATCTTTATTACAGACTCACAGCCGGATATTATATTGTCATACCCCGTGATGCCTGACCGGCTCTAGAGTCCGTTTCTAGGAATGGTCTCATCGTAATCTCTGTGGAATGCGTGCTCTCCGTTGATCTTTGCATCCATGGATCCGGTGAGGTAGAAGTTCTCCTTGTCGGCGGTCTGAACTACATCGATGTCACAATCGATTTCCCAGCCCGGACGACCGTTCTTCATCTTCTGAATAATCTCATATCTTGCATCGGAAGGATCCGAGTTGCTGACGGTGAGAATTCTCTTCAGGTTGTGCTCAACTACGGTGCCGATATCATCGAAACGATAGATACCTTCGCCGAATACGCCACCCACACCATCGGTGATGGATGTCCAGGAATCGGTCAGCAAATCGTATGTAATCTGACGATCTACTCTTCCTTCCTTCAGTGTGGTCATCGGTGTCAGCGGTGCGCACTTTGCTTCCATGTTCGGTCCCTTGGTGTCCTGACCGGTGAAGATTGGAAGTGTGAACTCTGCAGTGGACAAATCCAGCTTCAGCGTTACCTTCTCTGGCGACGGCCAAATCATCGGCCAGAAGGAGTTGGCAATGGCCAGACGAACTCTGTGTCCCTTCGGGAATACATGTCCGCATACATCTAATTT
The DNA here is from genome assembly GCA_050872185.1 of Mogibacterium sp. Lineage (GTDB taxonomy): Bacteria > Bacillota > Clostridia > Peptostreptococcales > Anaerovoracaceae > Mogibacterium_A. The sequence continues at coordinate 320 of JBNMGJ010000022.1, read as the reverse complement.
TACCGTTGCTTTGTACTTCTTACCTGGCTCCAGATATACCACCTTCTCGTGGCCTTCCAGATGGGTCAGGTTCATCAGTCCGTAGGAAACTCTAGTTGCAGCGCCGTCTGGGTGAATATCGCACAGTTCTGCATACAGGAATGCGTTTGGCTTGTCTGCGGTGAATTCTACGGTAAAAGTAGGATATCCGAATACTTCGAAGTCTTCCGAGATAACATCGGAATCGAAGGTCATTGCCATGCCGTCATCGCATCTCATGTCTGCTGGGCGCTCTCCCAGAACGCCTGCGCCCATCCACTCGTTGGCGAACAGACCATGGT
>JBNMGJ010000304.1:0-1256 GCA_050872185.1 Mogibacterium sp. | reverse complement strand
GGGATGCGAGGAAGTGTCAATCCCTCATAGGTGGAGTCGTAACGCGGATTTACAGAAAGAAATCTATTAATTAGTAGACGTGTCAATCCCTCATAGGTGGAGTCGTAACAACCGTACTTTCAACGGTTTCAGGATAGGCGGGTCTCAAAAATATCTCTTTTCCGCCCAATTTCCTATGCACACAGTATACAATTTTTGAAAATACATTTCAACCATGTATTTGCTTTTTTTATCATAGTCCCAATAATAATAGAATCTGACGTTGAAAACCTGCGGGGGCAACGATGTTGCCGTTCAGAGAATTCCATTTTCGTACCAGGACTTCATTCCCCAGGATTCTTTGCTGGTGTATTTCAGGTTATCGATTCGGTAGATGCAGATGCGGTCAGTCTCGGGTTTTGCCACTTTCTCCAGGTCGACTTTCAAATGGTTCAGCTCGGCTTCGCTGATGGTTCCTTCGAAGACGGAATTCTGGACGTGGATGAGGTAGCGTCTGCATATCTTGAGGACTTTCTGGATGTGAGGTCCAGAGATGTCATAAGTTAGTACTACGAACATAGCATTTCTCCTTTCTAGTGATATGGATTATAAGGTGTACCGTGCAGGATGAAGGAACGATAATTCCGAACCTCCCGGCGGATCAGCTGAGCGTACGTGATTTTCTTTCCATCCACCGTAAGGCTGCGAAGCAGGGCGGAATTGAAGGCCTCGATGAACTTTGTTTTACCGCTGTCACTCAAGTAGATTCCGCCTCCCCCTGGTGTGAAGTCCCAGGATGGGTCTAGAATCTGGTTGTTCACCAGACGGAAAATCACCGGATCCACGATGAGTGGCTTGTATATTTCGGCCAAATCCAGGCTCAATGTCATATTTCTTCTGGCGGACACCGCATGAATCACTCCAATACGGTCATCCAGGGAGGTTCTGGAAATCTCCAATGCGAACCGATTGTACATCAGTGTGTTGCCGAAGCTAATCACTGCGTTAACTTCGTTCTCCGGTGGACGCTTGCTTCTCTTGACGAATGGAAACTGAGGATTCGTAATTGCATAATCGAAGAAACGATAGTACTGCTGACGGCCCTGGGCTTCCACTAGCATCAGACTGTCGATGTCTGCACTGCTTCTGACCTGAGAACATATAGTGTTCAGGTACTGGCGGATTTCCTGGATGTCTTCTGATTGTGTCTGACGAAAGTAGTATGCGACAATCTTCTTCATGTTCATGAATGCCGCAAGCTCAATGCGCTTCGCGAT
>JBNMGJ010000100.1:0-6425 GCA_050872185.1 Mogibacterium sp. | reverse complement strand
GCTGCGAAAACGCAGCGGGCGAAAAAGAAACGCTGCGAGGGTGCAGCGGAGAAAGAAGGACGTGAAAGCAATGAGTAATCTGGCAGAGCTTGCAGATATCACAGCCCTGTGGAGACCATTAAGCACCGAGGAAGCGGAGAGAGCGGAAGCATTACTGCCCGTGGTCTCCGCTTCTCTTCGTATGGAAGCGGACAAGGTGGGAAAGGACCTGGACAAGATGATGGAGGAAAGCCCCACCCTTCGGGAGGTGGCCAGATCCGTCACCGTGGATGTAATTGCGAGAACGCTTATGACATCCACCAATCAGGAACCCGTGTCCCAGTTCTCCGAGTCCGCCATGGGGTACACCGTATCCGGAACATACTTGGTGCCGGGCGGGGGACTTTTCATCAAGAAGAGCGAACTGGCTAGGCTGGGACTCAGAAGGCAGCAGATGGGGGTGATATCCTTATGGGAATCCGAGGAATAGACGTGATCCTGTACGAGAAGAAGGAGATGGGAACCGATGATTTCGGCGCGCCCATCTACGAGGAAATTCCGGAAGTGGTTTCCGATGTTCTCATCGGGGAACCATCCTCCACCGAGGTGCTGGACACGCTGAACATTACCGGGAAGCGGCTCCAGTACACGCTGGCCATTCCGAAGGGCGATACCCATGACTGGCACGAGCGGACCGTGGAATTCTTCGGCCGGAAATTCCGGACTTTCGGAGAACCCACCGAGGGCATCGAGGACATGATTCCACTTCGATGGAACAAGAAAGTGACGGTGGAAAAGTATGGCTAAGGTAATAGTACGGCTGAACCGTTCCGGAGTTCGGGAGCTGCTTAAGAGCAGTGAACTGCAGTCCAGGTGCATCATGCACGCACAGCGAATTCAGCGCATTGCCGGAGAGCATTACACCACCGAGAGCCGAACCTATCCAGAAAGAAACGGTGCATCAGTCTATCCGGCCGACGATGAGGGCTACTACGATAACCTGAACAACAACACCCTGGTCAAAGCCATGGGAGAAATCGGAGGCGGGAAATGATTGAGAAGACGCTGATGAAATATCTGGCACCAAAGCTGAAACCGGTGCCGGTTCGGATGGAGTATCCGGAGAGCAAGGAACTTCCATGTGTGCTCATCGAGAAAACCGGATCCGGTAAGGTGAACGGCGTGAAGAGCGCCACCATCGCCTTCCAGTCCCTGGACACTTCCTTGCAGAAGGCAGCGGAACTGAATGAAACGGTGAAGGAAGTCGTGGAAAGCATGGAGGACGACCTTCCAGGAATCGGCCGGTGCAGTCTGAACAGTGATTATAATTTTACAGATACCAGTACGAAACAGTACCGGTATCAGGCAATCTACGATATTACTTATGTTGAATAGAGAGGAGAGAAACGATGGCTAACGATGCAAAGAACATTTCTACCATCAAACCGAGAACCACAGGAGCAATCTGGGTGGGAGACACCGACTCTACCATCCCAACAACCGCCAGCGATGAGCTGACGGGCTTTTCCTGCGTGGGATATATTTCCGAGGACGGCGTGAAGAAAAGCGTGTCCAGGGAATCCGAGTCCATTAAGGACTGGGGCGGGGACACCGTGGCAACCGTCCAGAAGGACTACGAGGCCACCTACAACTTTACCATGATGGAGATTACCAACAGTGCCGTGCTGGAGGCATACTATGGAAAGGAAAACGTCACCATCACTGGGAACAAAATCACCATCAAGGGAAGCTCTGCGGAACTGCCACAGAAGCCGTGGATTATTGATACCATCCTGAACGACGGCAGAAAGTGCCGTGAGGTCATTCCGTGCGGAAAGATTTCCGACACCGGAGACATTGAGTTCAAGAGGGACGAGGCCATGGGCTATGAGGTTACCGTTACCGCCCTGCCGGATGCTTCCGGACTGCCGTTCTACATCTATTACGAATAAAGGAGAGCAAGAGAATGATTAAAGAGACCTTGAAGAATGGATTTGAAGTGGAAATTCCAGACGAGAATCTGGACGACTACGAGCTGCTGGAAGACCTGGTGGAGTTGGATGAAGACGATGAGAATTATGGAAAGATTGTCAGCGTATTCAGAAGACTTCTGGGAAAAGAGCAGTACAAGGCACTGAAGGAGCACATCCGGAATGAGTCCGGCCGAGTGGCTTGTACCGAGATGATGGACACGCTGCGGGAAATCTTCGAGATTCAGAACGGTGAAATAAAAAACTCATAGCCCTCACCAGAGCCATTCGTGATGATGAGAATCTGCTGATTTGCGATCTGGCAGAAACATATGGAATCTTTGATTACAGGCAGTTGCCGTTTCGGACGGTGGCTGCCTTGTTCTCTGGTTTGAGGGATGATTCAAGAATTGTGCAGAAAGAATACGGTGTGCGGGGAGACGATAAGGACATACTGCTGGCCGCCATTGCGGACGGGATGCAGACACTTCTGGGAGTATTGACCGGAGAGAAGGCGGACACTTCACTGCTGGCCAGCTTCTACGAAGATGAACTGAGACCGGTAAGAAAGCCAGCCGAAGGAACCTACCATGCAGCCGCATTCGAGACAACAGAAGATTTCATGCAAGCAAGATATGGAAGGAGGGAATAATGGGAACGAATCTAGCAACCGCTTACGTTCAGGTCATACCCACCACCAAGGGCATTAAAGGGCAACTGGGAAGAGAACTGGGAAACGAAGGCGAAGGAGCCGGTCGAACTGCTGGGATGAAAATCGCCGGCGGTATCAAGAAACTGATTGTGGCCGCCGGCATCGGGGAGACTATCAAGAAGTCCATCAGTGAAGGGGCGAAACTGGAGCAGTCCATCGGCGGCGTGGAAACCATCTTCGGAAAGAAGGATGCGGAAACCGTCAAGAAGAACGCACAGAACGCCTACCGAACACTGCAGATTTCCGCCAATGACTACATGGAACAGGCCACTTCATTCTCCGCAGCACTGCTGCAGTCGCTGAACGGAGACACCACAAAAGCGGCAGCGGCCGCAGATGTGGCCATCACCGACATGTCGGACAACGCCAACAAGATGGGTACCAACATCCAAGACATCCAGAATGCGTATCAGGGCTTTGCAAAGCAGAACTATACCATGTTGGACAACTTGAAACTGGGCTACGGCGGTACCAAGTCCGAAATGGAAAGATTGCTGCAAGACGCCAGCAAGATATCCGGACAGAAGTACGATATTAGTAGCTTATCCGATGTGTACAACGCGATTCACGTGGTACAGAAGGAAATGAAGCTGACAGGAACATCCGCAGAGGAGGCGAAGACTACTCTGTCGGGTTCCTTCAATGCCATGAAGGCAGCGGCAAGCAACTTCATGGGAAATCTGGCACTGGGACAGAATATAACATCCTCCATGAAGGGGCTGGTGACCACCACAACCACCTGGCTCTTCGGAAACCTGATTCCGGCGGTGGGAAGGATATTCCAGTCTCTACCGGCTGCCATGGGAACGTTCATACAGCAAGGAGTGCCATCGCTGATATCCAACCTTCAAGGAATGCTGACATCCATGGCCAACTCCATGAAGGGCAGCGGCGGAATCATCAAGAATGCATTCAGCGGAATGCTGAACTTGTCTGACATGATACTGAACAGTTCCGGCGGATTGGTGCAAGCAGGAATGAACATGCTGCTGAATCTGGCCAAAGGAATTGCGCAGGCACTTCCCACCATCATTCAGACCGCACCGAGGATTATCAGCAATCTGGCCAATACCATCAATAACAACGTGCCGACAATTCTGGCCACCGGAGTCAAAATCATCGTTACACTGGCCAAAGGCTTGATTATGGCAATCCCGACATTGATTGCCAATATTCCAGCCATCCTCCGGGCAATATTCGATGTGTGGTCCGCATTCAACTGGATGGATTTGGGAAAATCCGTTGTCACCAAAATCGGCAATGGACTCAAATCTTTCAAGGAAACATTAGTCCTCGAAGGTATGTATGCCATGGATGCCCTCAAGGCGGCGGTAGGCCGTGGTGGTGCGGCCGTAGCCACCGGCGTCAAGACCGCATTCAGCAAAATCGGGAACTTCATCGCTTCCCCGTTCCGAACGGCAATCGGCGTGGTAAGAGGATTGGTTGCCCGGATTAAGGCAGCGGTTAACTTCTCTAGCCTGGCAGGAACGGTAAGAGGGGCTTTCAACCGGGTAAAAACAGCCATCACCAGCCCAATCCAGTCCGTACTGGCTCCACTGAAAGGCATCATCAAAAGGATTAAAGGATTATTCCCGTTACAACTGGGGAAATTCATAAACATCAAATTGCCACACTTTAGTGTGAAAGGTGGAAAATTCCCATTTGGCGCTGGTGGACATGGAAGTGCACCGGAATGGAACGTCAGCTGGTTCGCCAAAGGCGGAATCGTGGACGGTGCCACACTAATCGGTGCCGGGGAAGCGGGACCGGAAGGAATCGTCCCACTGAATCCATTCTGGGAGAGATTGGACAGCACACTGGAAGCCATGAGCGCAAACAGCGGACAGGCATCCGGAGGAAACCTGAATCTGGTAATCAATCTGGATGGTACCACCATCGCCCAGAGAACCGTCCGTTATATCAATGACCAGACCATCATGCTGGGAACCAGTCCACTGAACGTATAAGGAGGAGATTATGGCAGAGACAGAACTGTACTACATCGCCGGTTCCGGAGTGAAGGAAATCCGAAAAGGTGGAAAAGTGACCAGCTGGGACTGGAACTCCACAGGAAGTTGGACCAAACTGAAAAGTCCAACCAAGGCATCCTACAAGAAGGTGAAGTACAGAAAAAAAAACAAGAGCAAAGCGGCCACCACAACTTCCAAATGGAAGAGTGGTGGCGTTACCGTGGCCGGAACATGGATGCCGAAAACCGCAACTAGAGCCGTAGACGGTGTAGAAAGAGAGGTGGAAGTCCGATACAGGGTAAAGGGATACACATCATACAGCAAGAAGAAATCCAAAGGGAAAGGTAAGAATAAAAAGTATTACCAGTACAAGACCACCTATACCGTTTCAAAACCGTACTATTATCAACTGCAGTACAAAGACAAGGCGGTGACAAGTACAAACTATTCCTCCTACAGTGATACCGATGGAAAGTTCTACGCCTATTTCTCCAACACCTACTACAACGGAGACGTGGCGAAGAAAAGTCCCAGCCGGATGAAACATCCGACCAAATTCAATGTGACCTATTCGGAAGTCCGAAAGAATTTGAATTCTTCGGCCAACAACAGTGATTCCAGAGACAACAGCGGAAACTACGTGTTCACAAATGTGCGTTCCAATATCGTGAGCTTGGAACTGGAATGGACCGGACTGAAACCGGAAGAAGGGCAAGAACTTCTGGGAGTATTGAACTTAACCAACACATACAAAGGCGAAAACGGAACCACGCTAAAGAATACGTATATCATCGCCCAGTATCTGGATCCGCAGACCGGAAAACCGAAGAACGGAACCTTCTATGCATCCGATCGGAAAGTGGAGAAGTATCCGAACGGCATGTACAAGACCGTATCGGTGACGCTGACGGAGGTATAGAGGATGAGCAAGAAAGGAAGAAACCATGCAGTACAGAACCAAGGTGATTATTAACGGAGCAGAACTGCCGGACGAGCAGAAAGAAAACGCATCATCGATCACAAGCGTAACCATGACTAGTTCCTGCGGAAATGGATTCCAGATTGGAAGCACCGCATCCAGTATGCTGGAGTTCACAGTGATTCGGCCGTACAAGGAAAGCTTCGATGGAGACAAGGTGGACTTCTACGTGAAGCCGGTAGAGAGCGAAGATTCTGTATCGATACTGACCACGCTGGAGGAGCAGGTGGGAGACAGTACCGCCACGGAACACATTGAAGATTCGGAGGATGAGGACGAAATCGAAACGGAAGAGACCGAGGACACCGACGAGGACGTGGAGGACGTCTCCGAAGAAGAGGAAGCGGAATCTGAAGCAGAGATGGACCAGCTGGAGATGGGAATATTCGACCTGATGAACGGCGAGGATGCTTCAGACGAGGAACCAGATGAAGACGATTCCGAGGAAGTGGCCACCGGAGACGAGTGGGAAATTCTGGGAACCTTCTACGTCTATAAGCAGACCAATAACAACGATGGCACCGTCACGCTGCAGTGCTATGATGGATTCCAGCTCATGAATGACACCTATGTGCCGGCACAGACGAAGGGAACCTTCCAGCAATTCTATGACGATATCCGGAGCCAGTGCCAGGAGAAGGGAATCATCATGGATGCGGAAACCTTCGAAGACGACATGAACCCAGAACTGGAATGGAATCAGGTGTGCACCCTCCGGGAAGCCATGGGATATCTGGCCGGACTGCTGGGCGGTTTTGCCACCTTCGGCGATGATAACACTCTGGGAATCAGTTTTTTCGGGTACGATGATGAAG
>JBNMGJ010000147.1:0-4804 GCA_050872185.1 Mogibacterium sp. | reverse complement strand
GTACCCAGAGCGCCGCCAGGGCCATTCTCCAGTCAAAGAAGAAAAGTCCGATGGCCACCGGTGCTGTGGAAATGCAAGCTCCCACCAGTTCCGGAATGAAGTGAGAAGAAGCGGTTTCCATCATGGCGCAGTCCGACATGATGGTGCTGGTCAGATCCGACAAGTCCTTTTTCCCGAAGAAGGACAGCGGAATCTTCCGAAGCTTCTCCGCCAGCGTAATCCGGCGAACGCCGCTCTCCACGTAGGTGGACAGAAATGTGGCATTATACTGTACATAAGTGGTCAGCGCAATCAACACCAGGGATACCACGCATCCCACCAGGTAGAACATCCAACGTCCGGCCAGCGTCCCCTTCATGTAATCCTTCACCAAGAAGTACAGCATTCCCACCGGCACCATCAGTACCAAGTTCGACAGTGTAACAGAAACGAAGGCTTTCATCATATCCGATGCCCCCTTCTCCGAAAGGGCATACCGATGCATCAATTTCTCTCGTAATTTCATCCTATTCACCTACCTTCCAGCTTACCGACTGATTGAATTCCTTCCACATATGTGCGTATGTTCCACCGTCTTCCAGCAGTTCCCGGTGCGTTCCCTGCTGGATGATTTCTCCCTCTCGGAGGACGCAAATTCGATCGGCACCGGTTACCGAAGACAGTCTGTGGGCAATCATAATCACGGTCTTTCCCCGAGACAATCTGCTAAAAGCAGCCTGCACCTTCGCCTCATTGTCCGGGTCGGCAAAGGCCGTGGCCTCGTCCAAGATGAGAATCGGTGCGTTCTTGAGCATGGCTCTGGCAATGGCAATACGCTGTGCTTCCCCTCCGGAAAGATACGTGCCCTTGGATCCGATTACGGTATCGATTCCATCCGGAAGCTTCGCCAGAATATCTTGGCACTGGGCTTCTTTCAATGCTTCCAGAACCTGTTCTCTTGTAGCATTTTGATTTCCCATTCTCACGTTGTCCAGAATGGACATCTTGAGGAGTTTGCTGTCCTGGAACACGAAGGATACGGTATCCATCAATTCCGATTCTTTGATATTTCGAACATCGGCTCCGCCAATCCGGATAGAGCCTTTATACGGATCGGCAAACCGGGCAACCAGCTTGGCCAGCGTACTTTTACCCCCACCGGAAGGACCCACTAGGGCAATGTGCTCACCGGATTTGACATCCAGACTGATGTTGTGTATTGCATCCGCCTTTGCACCATCGTAACGATAGGACACGTTCTGAAGAGAAATGGAGGAGTCCTTAGGATGCTCCGGCGTATTCGTCTGAGGCAGCGCTTTCTTCGCCAGGATGCCATCGGTGCGCTTCAGTGCATCCTCCACAATCATCATATTCTCGCCAGCGTACATCATCTTGGTCATGGTCACCGTGATAATCGGAGTGATGATAATGTAGAACATCAGGTTCAAAAGGAATGCGCTATTGGCTCCTCCGCTTTGAATCTCCCCTAACCAGAAGGTGTCCGCAATTAGAATGGCGAACACCCCGTTAATCGCCGTGGTCAGCAAGGTCATGGGCATTCTTAAGTCCTTCGTGTAGGAAATGGTCCACTTCTCATATTTCTTAATGGACTCTCGGAAACGCTTGAAGGAGAATACAGACTGACCGAAGGTTTTCACCACCGGAATGCCTCGAACGTATTCCACCGCTTCACTGGACATTTCTTCCAGTGCGTTCTGGTATTCCTCCATCTTCTCCTGCATTCTGGCTCCCATCATGGTATTCATTATCAGGAACCCAAGGCCCACTGGAATCAGACTGAGAAGTCCTAATCGCCAGTCGAAAACCAGAAGAAGTATAATTAACCCAATTGGCGTAGCTGTAGCTACCCATTTATCCGGCAGCTGATGGGCCAAATAGGTTTCCGTGGCAGCACTGGATTCATCCACAATCTTACGAATTCGCCCACTGCCTTCTTCGTCCATAAATCCCATGGGTAAAGTCATAATATGCTTCATCATCCGGGAGCGCATCTCTGCCTGAACCCGGAAAGCCGCCAGGTGGGAACACACAAGTGCCAACATATAGACCAGCATGGCCAGCACGGCAAATCCCACCGCACACCAGCCGTAGGATGACAGATTCTGTGCACGGCTGTACTCCGGTGCAACCCTTATCACATCTCGAATAATCTTCCAGATGTAGTAGAATGGCACCAGCGCCAGGAATGCACTGATGAAAGCGAGAACCCAAGATGCTATGGCTAAGTTCTTGTAGCTTCCCGCGTATTCGAATAATCTGTCGGTTGGTTTCGCTTCTTTGGTTGATTTCATTATCATATCCTCCTTTTCCAATTATCCAGCCTGATTATTACTAGGTATCTTTGAATTCATGAACGGTGTATGAGTTGGATTGTGGTTGGATTTGAGGTAAGGCACGGCAAACTTTGGTAAGACTAGGCTAACCCATTCTCCGAAATAATAGGCTGCCCCATTACGGTCTGGCAGCCCGCTATTTTCTCTTAACAATATTCTTCGTAGATGGCTTCCCATCCGGCATTCCGGTATTTCTCCAGCATGGTCACGTATTCCAAGGCCTCCTCTCGGGACATCTCATGTCGTACGACTTCGAAGAAGCTCTCGAATACGGATTTGTTCATGATGTGCATGAAATCTCGCGTGATATGCTGTGTCTCCTTGGAATCCAGTCCCACCGTCTTCATGTAACGATAGGTGTAGTCCGTCTCCAGTTCCACCAGATGCTCTACGAAATCCTGGAATTTGGTTCCGTAAGCGGATGTGATCAGGAGATAGAAATCATCGAAATGGTCATACATATAATCCACCAACTGCTGCATGCCTCCAGTGGTGAATTCCTCCATGGACTCTCGCTGCTGTCCCGGTTCGATGGTGGTGAACTCCTCCTGAAGACTGCGAAAAATCCCCAGGAATTCCTTCGCCACTGGTTCCACTATAGCGGAGAACAGCCCTTCTTTGCCCCCGTACCTGGAATAGATGGAACCCGTCGTGGTTCCCGCCTCGGAAGCGATGGTCCGAAGCGATGCCTCCATGTATCTCTTCTCCAGGAATTCCTTCCTCGCACAAATCTGGATTTTCTCAGAGACTCCTTCAATCTGTTTCGCCATGTTGCTTTTCGCCTCCGTTTCATAACACCGTTATATAACAGTGTTATGATATACCGGATGTATACTGGTGTCAAGAAAATTCTTCGGAATTATTCTTGCTCCAGAGATACTAAATCGGTGCTGCCGCATTTGCGACAGCACCGATTCCTTTTCCATACTATTCATCCACGTTCCTACTTCAATTCTGCTCCATCCTTGAATGCCGTGCCGACACGCTCACCCAGTGTATAATATCCAAACTCTGAAGTATCATAAGTTATTGGGAAGAACTTTGTTAATGTAATCTTTCCTTCTTCGGAAAGAACACTTTCATCTGCTACTACATTTACAATCTGCGCAAGATACATATTGTCATCAATGACCTTAATCAGTTTGCGTTCAAGTGCTACTGGCAGTTCGTTAATTACAGGAGCATCTACAAACTCACTTTTCGTCGTTGTAAAACCTGCCTTTTCCATTTTGTCCGCTTCCGTATTCGCAGATACAAGCCCTACGTAATCACATGCAACCACGTGATCTTTGTCGCCCATACTTACGGTGAATGCCCCACGCTTCATGATATTGTCGGTTGTTTTATGACTGGAAAGATCAATGATAATCTTATCCATTCCCACAATTCCACCCCATGCCGCATTCATTGCATTGGCTTTACCTTCTTCATCATATGTTCCGATAATAAGTACCGGCTGTGGAAACATCATCGGTACAGCACCTAAATTTTTCTTCATTCCTACACTCCTTTCATACGTTAATCCGTTATTGTCACAATGGTTCGTCCCTCATGGAACCATTATCTGTATTATACCTATTTTTTGGCTCTTCACTTTTTCCTCGGGGATTTTCATTAACTCGCAGCTCCACAAAGGCCGGCCGGATCTCCTTGATTCACGAAGGGCGCCCGTTTTTCCCCTCAGATTCGTGAACTTGCGGCAGCACTTGAGCCGGCCGGGCCTCCTGGGTTCACGAAGGGGGCTCGGTTTTCCCCCCAGATTCGTGAACTTGCGGATGTACGTGAGCCGGCCGGGTCTCCTGAGTTCACGAAGGAGGCTCGGTTTTCCCCTCAGATTCGTGAACTTGCGGCCGTACGTGGTCCGGCCGGACCTCTTGGGTTCACGAAGGGCGCCCGCTTTTCCCCTCAGATTCGTGAATTTGTGGTCGTACGTGGGACGGCTAGACCCTTTTGATTAACGAAATTTGGCATGTTTCTCCAAGATTTTCGTTAACCTGCGACCACCCGCATGCCCCCTTGCCTCAAAGTTTTCAGTGAATACATTGACCTACATCGAAAGCAACTGCTTGACAATGAGAAGGAGCATGCTAGGCTTGATTGCCAGGCTGGCAAAAGCGGCAAAGCCGCGTCATGCCACCTGGCGCCAGCCGAATCGCATGCTCCGAGAGGCTCATTGTCAAGTAGTTGCTGACAGATGCAGTTTTTATATTCTATTCAAATCCCCGAGAAAAACGTGATGAACCTATTTTTTACAGGCTTTCCTTCAGAATCTGTACAATTTCTTCTCGCTCCAGAACTTTGTATCCACCTGGCAGAACAATGGTGACGTCGGCGATAGAGTCAATCATATCCTCATTGGCGCCGAGGTCGGTGAGGTTCATCACCACGCCGATTTCTTTCATCCAGGATTCCATAGCTTTGAGACCTTCCTCGGCGATTTCCTGATCCGACTTACCGGACGGATCTACGCC
>JBNMGJ010000131.1:0-5278 GCA_050872185.1 Mogibacterium sp. | reverse complement strand
CTGTACCTGTATCGTAACCTTCCGGACGGAAGAGGGATACACCGACGTGTGGAGCAAGAAGAAGTTCGAGACGGAACTGGAGGCACGCATTGCCAGAGTGGAAGAGCTGGAGCGGAAGGGACTCCTGAAGCAGGAACTGGAACGAGAGATTCGAATTGCGAAGGATGAAGGAAAATCACTGCAATTCCTGAGGAAACTGACTGTTAGAGATGGAGATATTGCAGTTGCAGTGAGACTGAGAGAATTAATAATGTACCGGCTTCAGGACTACAAAGAAAACAATATCTATATTTCAGAAGGGCTTAAGGTGAAACCGAAAGATATCCACCACATTAACAAGCGAATAAATCAATGCTTACGTATTTTGGATGTTCCAGAATATGCACAGCCGGATATTTTCGTGATAAGTATGGAAGATATGGGAAAGAATGTGGTAGCCGCATACAACTACATAGAAAATAGGATATATATCATACCGCAGATGGGAAGAAACCGAGATAGCGTCATGCAGATGACGAAAGAATTTGCTTGCAATGATAATCCGATTGCAACCATGCTCCACGAGCTGATTCACTGGAAGACGGCGATGGAATACAAGGAAAACTATGGGGAAATTGCAGATACATATATCACATTCCTGAACAAACGAGCCAAGAAGAAACTTGATAAAGCAAAGATAACCAGCTATAATGTGGGTAAGATTAGTGACTATGCAAGAGAACAATATAGTGCTGGGAAATACGATGAAGCTTATACGGAATATCTTGTAAATAGGATACTGGAAAAGAGGAAATAAGATGGACATCGAATGGACTGAAGAAATGGAACGCTTAAACGGAATCATTGCGCCGTGGCTAGAAAAAAGAATGAGGGAAGATGCACCACAGGAAGTTAAGGATGCAGAAAAGAAATTCAATGAACTCCATGATGCTGAGTACGAGCGTCAGTTACGTTTGGAGGGATACATTGATTAGAATGGAGACGAGAAAATGACATTTGTGTGGACAGAGGAAATGAAGGAACTTTGGGCATTCATTGAACCATGGATCGAGTGGAGAGTGAAAGAAGATGCCCCGCAGGAGATTAAGGATGCTGAAAAGAGGTTCCTTGAGCTGTATGATTATGAAGAAGAACGTCAGAAAATGAAAGAAAATAAAGACTCCAAGAAAAGAAAAAGGAAGTAAGGAGTAACCATGGCAAAGAACGATTATCACGTAATTGTGTGCAAAATACTGAAGTATCTGTATTCGTGCTTGAAAGCCGGTGCGACACCGGAAGCGGACAAGCTGATAGATATCATCGGGGATTTGCCGGGAAGCTATGCGGATTATATCGTGGAAGCGCTGCATAAGGAAGGCTATGTGGAAGGAACCTATCCGGAGACTGCCAGCGGAAAAGAAAAGGTGCAGTTGAATGAATCCACAATGATTACTCCGAAAGGAATTGAATATCTGAATGATAACCGGTACATGCTCAAGGTCCGAGAGTACCTTGATAGAAATTAACAACGATTAAGCCGCCTTTGGGCGGTTTTTTCATGCGCAGAATCTAATAAAGGAGAGAGAAAAATGAAAGTGCTGATAGCAGGATGTGTTATCTTCATGATGATTTTGGAGACATTCTTCTTGTTTGGAATAGTTGAGGCCTATGGAGACCTGAGCTCTGAAAGGCAGGAAAAGAACAAGAAACGATTAAGATACATAATTTACGGATACATATTTGTTATTGCGTTGGAAATTGCAATGCTGGTATATGGACTCTAGCACATGAGTAACACAAGAGAGGGAACACATGACAGAAAGAAAAGGACGTCAGACTCCCACTCAGTCGCTGGTTCTTCCCTATGAGAACACCTACGGGATGGAAGCGGCACGCATATACAACAGTACCGGAAGAGATGCGCAAGAGTGGCAGGAACTGCTTCTCTGCGACATGATGGCATACAACGAAGAGGGATTATGGACACACACGAAATATGGATATTCCGTGCCCCGCCGTAACGGAAAGAACGAAGTCGTTGCGATGAGGGAACTCTATGGAATCATGCACGGAGAGAACATTCTTCATACGGCGCACCGAACGCCCACCTCCCACTCTGCGTGGGAACGGCTCTGCATACTGCTGTCGAAGACCGGACTGAAAGAGGGAGAAGACTATAAGACACTGAAACAGTTCGGACTGGAACAAATCACCATGCTGAAACAAGAAGGGCGGGTGAATTTCCGGACGAGATCCAGTAAGGGCGGACTGGGTGAAGGGTACGACCTTCTCATCATCGACGAGGCGCAGGAGTACACCGACGACCAGGAGAGCGCCCTCAAATACATCGTTACATCTTCGAAGAATCCACAGACCGTGTTCTGCGGAACACCGCCCACGCCGGTATCATCGGGAACTGTATTCCAGAAGATGCGGGAAAGCGCCATATCGGGACGGGCACAGAATACCGGATGGGCAGAATGGTCCGTTCCGGAAATGACAGATCCCACGGACAAGGAAGCCTGGTATCAGACGAACCCGTCTCTGGGAACCGTATTCACCGAGCGAAGCGTTGCGGATGAGATTGGACCGGATGAGACCGACTTCAACATCCAGAGACTGGGGCTGTGGCTCCGATATAACCTCAAGTCGGCCATTACCGAGAAGGAATGGACCGCACTGGCCGTGAATACCATGCCGAAATTCACCGGAGATATCTATGCGGCCGTCAAGTTCAGCCATGACAGCAGCAGTGTGACATTGTCGGTGGCGGACAGGACCGCCGGCCGGAAAGTGTTCGTGGAAGCCGGGGACTGCCGATCCACAAGGGATGGGAACCAATGGCTGGTGAACTATCTTCGAGATATGAAGCCCCGGAAAATCATCGTGGACGGAGCCAACGGCGCCCAGCAGATTCTGGCAGCGGAACTCAAGGAGAACCGGATTCGGGGCGTGATTCTTCCGACAGTGCGAGAGGTGATTGTGGCCAACTCCTTGTTCGAGCAGTGCCTCTTCGAAGGAAGCATCTGTCATAACAATCAGGAAAGCTTGAAGCAGTCCGTGGCCAACTGCGAGCACCGAGCCATCGGTTCTTCCGGTGGTTTCGGGTATCGTTCCATCAAAGACCGAGTGGACGTGACACTGATTGAGAGCGTGGCGCTGGCCTTCTGGGTGTGCCACGAGGATAAGACAAGAAGAGAGCAGAAAGTATCATGTTAGGAGGGGAAGATGCATCATTATATTACAAAGTACTATGAAGATGGGAAAAAATATGTCGAAAGTTGGATTCAACTGAATCTTCTCGGGATTGCATTCTGCTTCAGCAGAAGAAAAATAGAGCTGTGAAAAGAAACACAGCTCTATGGTGAAATTATTTTTTCCATCCACGGCCAGGCTTTTGAGTTGGCGGTAAACGGTCACCGGAATCAATGTGAACGGTTCTTCCGGTTTTTAGCTTTTTGCCATCAACACCGGTCTCGTGGTATGTGCCGGCTGGCTGATTATCCGTGCCGGGATTAATTGGTTTAGACATTTTATCACCTCCATTCAAGATATTTGCATAGGAGATTATATCATTATTTTATGCAAGGCAGTCAATTGGGACTGCCTTTTCTAATGCAAGAAAAAAATACAGACCGCAAGGAAGCGGAGAAAGGAACAAGAATGAGTTTTGAAGTAATTGAAACCCAAGAACAACTGGACAAGATAATCGGCGACCGAATCGCTAGAGCCAAGGAGGCGGCGAAGAAGGAAGCGGAGGAAGAGTTCAAGGGGAAGAATGAGGAATATGACACTCTCAAGGCGAAGCTTAAGGAGAAAGAGAATCATATTGCAGAATTAGGCAACAAGCTGGAAGAGATGAAGAACAGCGGCAGCGGAATGAGCGACGAGCTGACGAAGCTGAAGCAGCAAGTGCAGAAATACGAGACCGACTCGGTTAAAACGCGGATTGCACGGGAGTTCGGAATTGATGCCAGCCTTGCAAATAGATTGACCGGAGAGACAGAGGAAGAGATTAAGGCAGACGCGAAAGCACTGAAGGATATTATCGGATCCACTTCGGTGAAGAGAGTCCCTTACAATCCGGAGACTCCGGCAGAAGACGACAAAGAGGCAGCACTCAAGAAGATGCTGCAGAACATGAAAGGAGAGTAAATTATGGCTATTGCAACAAAAGGAACGTTATTTGACCCTACACTGGTGGCAGATCTGGCGAATAAGGTAAAAGGACATTCTTCTCTGGCGATGTTGTCCGGACAGGTGCCGGTATCCTTCAACGGAAACAAGGAGTTCACCTTCTCCCTGGATGCGGACATTGACATTGTGGCAGAGAGCGGAAAGAAGAGCCACGGCGGCCTGACCATTGAGCCGGTGGTAATCGCACCGATTAAGTTCGAGTACGGTGCCAGAGTAACGGATGAGTTCATGAATGCCACCGAGGAGGCACAGCTGAACATCCTCCAGGCATTCAACGATGGTTTCGCCAAGAAGGTGGCCAGAGGTCTGGACATTGCCGCATTCCACGGACTGAATCCGAGAACCAGCACAGCATCCACCGTGGTTGGAAACAACTGCTTCGACAAGAAGATTACTCAGACCGTGGATTATGCAGCGGATAAGGTAGACGACAACATCGAGGCGGCAATCGCACTGGTAGAGGGTGCGGATGGAGATATCACCGGTATGGCCGCTACTCCGGCGGTTCGTCAGGCGCTGGCATCCCTCAAGACCACAGCGGGTGAGAGACTGTATCCAGATCTGGCATGGGGCGGGAACCCAGGAACCATCAACGGCCTGACCGTAGACTTCAACCGTACCGTTGGAGTAGGAAGCGTGGACGAGGTTATCGTGGGCGATTTCGCCAACATGTTCAAGTGGGGCTATGCAAAGGAGATTCCACTGGAGGTTATCCCATACGGCGATCCGGACAACACCGGTGTGGACCTGAAGGGCTCCAACCAGGTCTACCTCCGTGCCGAGGTCTATCTGGGATGGGGAATCCTGGATGCGGCATCCTTCGCGAGAGTGAAGAATGCCTAGGTACCGGAACAGTAGAACAGGGGCGGTCATTGAGACCGCTTCTGTGTGTTCTGGAGGAGACTGGGAGCCGGTAAAAGAAAACGGAGCGAAACCGGCAACCACATCCGGAAGGAAAAGTGCTGCGAAAACGCAGCGGGCGAAAAAGAAACGCTGCGAGGGTGCAGCGGAGAAAGAAGGACGTGAAAGCAATGAGTAATCTGGCAGAGCTTGCAGATATCACAGCCCTGTGGAGACCATTAAGCACCGAGGAAGCGGAGAG
>JBNMGJ010000107.1:0-6273 GCA_050872185.1 Mogibacterium sp. | reverse complement strand
GTACACAGTACAGAGGACTGTGACCAGGTGCTGGTGGCCATGGCCGTATACGTGGGAAAGACAAGAATGATTGATAATTTCATCGCGTAATTCAATTCTGTAAAAGAAAATGGGACCCCCGCAATATAATCACTGCGGCGGTCCCATTTTGAATAGGCTGCGGTTTCCGGTTACTGCTTCTGGGAGTAGGTTACCTTGCAGTTCACGCCCTGAAGGCGGCCAATTTTCCCCGACAGGTTACTGATGATTGGCTGGGGTGCATCCATGACCACACAGATGATATTGATGTTTTTCAGGTGATAGGGAATCCCCATTCGCCCTACAATGTACTGATTGTAGTCGTGCAGCAATGCGTTGACCGATTCTGCGCAATCGGTATCGGATATGATAATGCCCAGGATGGCAACCCTGTTTTCTTCCATGATGACTCCTTTTTTGATTCAATCTGTTTAGTTTTCACTATTATATCACTTTCGAAAGTGCAAAATGTCGAAAAGTCTCGATTGATGTGTACTGAAGGGGAATTTTTTTTATGCCATAATGAAAGCATCTTCAAGAGGACATACCCATGAAAGGAGAATAGAAAATGAAAAAGAATAAAGGGAAACTGTCAAAGAAGGAATTTGCCAAGGAAATTACGAAAAATCTGAACCAGTATTTCAAAGAGGTGTTGGATATGAAGGTCACGGCTCGAGAGCAGAAACTCTCAAGAGCCAATCAACCAGATTGCTGGGCTATCGTGCTGACGAAGGAAAACAGCAACGCCAGTCCGGCACTCATTCTGAGCAAGCTGTACAACCGCTATCTGGAGGGAGATACTATAGATAACCTGACCGTATCCATCGCCATGGGGTGTATGCAGGCGCTGACCTGTCCACCACCGGAGTTCATGACCCTAAGGAAGGAATCCCTTCGGGAGAAGTTGAGAGTGCGTGTGATCAACACAGAGCGTAATCAGGAGTACATGAACGACGTTCCTTCCATGGAAGTGGTGCCGGGAATTCACATGATTTGCGATGTTCAGGTGCAGAACGTACAGGGAGAGAAGTGGCGGACGAAAGTAACTCACTCCTTGATGAAGGAAATGGAGTACAATCCGGCCACCATGATGGAGGCGGCTTTGCGAAATTCCATCAAAGAACATCCACCGGTTCTGTTGGAATTGAAAGAAGACGGAGATCTTTCGGATAATTTGCTAGGGGAAGAGTATTACAGGATGAATCCGGATAGCATGTATATCCTGTCCACGAAGGATACCCTGATGGGAGCCTCAGCCATGTTCTATCCCGGGGTGCAGCAACGACTTTCGGAGATGGCAGGGGGAAATTTCTACGCCATTCCAAGTTCCGTCCACGAGTTCATCGTGCTTCCGGAGAAGGGATACTACGACGAAGAGGAATTACAGGCCACCCTGCAAAGCGCCAACCGAGAACTGGTACCGCCGGAAGAAGTGCTTTCTGACACGGTCTACGTGTACGACGAGGACCTTTCACTGATGCTTTCCTGTAAGGAGTACACCGAGTTCGCCGATTCTGAATACATGGCTTAAGCCTCTATAATCACATCACCTCCATTAGTAGTTAAGTTAACACTTTGAATGAACCAAAGGCTGTGTTAGAATTACAGTAACAGATACTTGCTGACCACAAGGTATACCGCGTGGGAAGAAGGATGCTAACTGTAAAGAACAGCAGGACAATTGCGTGCGAAAGAATACAGATAGACTTCTTCCCCGGAGGAAGTCTATTTTTTATGTAGTATGGAGTGCGAATATGATTAAACTTGCAATATACGGAAAAGGCGGAATCGGCAAATCCACCGTTACCGCCAATCTGGCCGCGGCCTTTGCCATGCGAGGGAAGAAAGTCCTGCAGATTGGATGTGATCCCAAGGCGGATTCCACCATCAACCTTCTGGGCGGGAAGCCCCTGGAACCGGTGATGAACTTCCTCCGGGACCACGACCAGGAACCGGAGATTGAGGATATCGTCAAAGAAGGATTTGGCGGCGTTCAGTGCATCGAGACTGGCGGTCCCACACCGGGAATTGGCTGCGCAGGAAGAGGAATTATCGCTACCTTCAACCTGATGGATGACCTTCGGGTATTCCGCCGTTTCCAGCCGGATGTGGTGCTGTACGATGTGCTAGGAGATGTGGTCTGCGGCGGTTTCGCAGTTCCCATCCGGGAAGGCTATGCAGAGGATATTCTCATCGTCACCTCTGGTGAAAAGATGGCTCTCTACGCTGCCAACAACATCCGGAAGGCCGTGGATAACTTCTCGGACCGAGGATATGCCACGGTAAAAGGAATTATTTTCAATCACCGAAATGTTCCGAAGGAAGAAGAGAAGGTTCAGGCATTTTCTGAGGAGTCTGGAATTCCTATTGTAGGCGACATTCCAAGATCCGACGAAATCATCAACTGGGAAGAGGAAGGGATGACTGTGATTCAGGGAAATCCGGACTCCGACATTAGCCGGAAGTTCTTCGACCTGGCGGACTTCCTTTTGGCAGAACATGAAAAGAAGCAGGTGCAAGAATGAGAAAAGATGCATATTACATAACGGCCCAGGAACTGGTGGAGCAGGGGACGATTCCTTCGGAGATGAAATCCGGGGAACATCTCATCTACAGTTCTCCGGCCACGCTGTCCTATAATTCCCCGGGGGCCCAGGGCTTTGGGGTGAAGCGTGCCGGACTGGTCATCCCAGAGTCCGTGATGCTGCTCATCGCACCGGCTTGCTGCGGAAGAAATACGACGATTCTGGCCGATGAGGGAGGCTATAGCCACCGGATGTTCTTCCTTCAGATGGACGAGTCGGATATTGTGACAGGGCGGCATCTGACGGACATTCCGGAAGCCATCGCGGAAATTCTGGAAGTCTGCGAAGAGAAACCGAAAGTGGTGGTGCTCTGTATCACTTGCATTGACGCGCTTCTGGGAACGGACCTGGAGAGAGTCTGTCGGAAGGCAGAGAAGTACCTGGCGGAGCTGGGGGAACAGGTTCGGGTAGTTCCTTCCTACATGTATGCCCTGACCCGTGAGGGGAAGAATCCGCCAATGGTAGCGATTCGAGAGACCATCTACTCCATGCTCGAGAAGAAATCGAAGAAAATGCACCAGGTGAATCTTCTGGGGAACTTCACTCACCTAGAGGATGATTGCGAGCTGTACGATTTGCTTCACCAGATAGGCCTTTCCCACATACTGGAAGTGGGACGAATGGAGACGCTGGATGAGTATCAGGAAATGGGGGCTTCCAATTTCAATCTGATTCTGAATCCGGAATCCCGGAAGGCGGCGTTTGCACTGGAGGAGCGGCTGGGAATGCCCTATGCGGAACTGACAAGGCTGTACCAGATTGACCGTATTCAGAGACAGTATGAATTGTTCGGAGCGGCTCTGGGCGTACAGTTTGATTTGGATGCTTATCACCGAGAGGCGGAGGAAGCGGTTGCAGAGCTCGAAGAAGTCTGCTTTGGAAAGTCCTTCGCCATCGGTCAGGTGGTGAACGGAAATCCGGTGGAGATGGCATTGGCCCTCCTTCAGATGGGGTTCGAAGTGAAATCCGTCTTTGCCGCAATCTCGGAGGAGGATTTCCCCTATCTTAGAGAAATCAAAGAATACGCGCCGGAACTGAGAATCTACTCCACCCTGTCGCCGACTATGATGAACTACGATGGGGATCAGCAGGTGGATATTTCCATCGGAACGGATGCGGCTTTCTACTATCCGAAGTCAGTGAACGTGAAGTGGAACGACGAGGTTCAGCCATTCGGTTACCGAGGCCTGGTTCATTTCGCACAGGCAGTGACTCGGACTTGGAAGAGGGAAGAAAGGAGCGTTTCGAAATGAGAGGACTGCGCAAATATATCTCACCCTTTACGCCGGACCAGTCCGGAGCAGAGTCAGTGCTGTTCGGTTACGGCGGAATGCTGATTATCATGGATGCCGGAGGATGTGTGGGAAATGTATGTGGTTACGATGAGCCTCGATGGGGAAGCCACAAGAGTGGGATTTTCTCCGCAGGACTTCGGGATTTGGATGCCATCTTGGGACGGGACGAGCTCTTGATCCGGAAAATCAAGATGGCCCTCTCCGATATGGAAGCTTCTTTCATCGGACTGATTGGGACACCGGTTCCGGCCACCATTGCCACGGATTATCGGGCCCTCAAAAGGCTTCTGGAGAAGGACACTGGAATCCCGGTGCTGCCGGTGGAAACCAATGGAATTGAGCTATACGATGCCGGTCAGGAGAAGGCCTACAAGTGGCTGTTCCGGGAATTCATGGACGAAGAGTATAATGAGAAAGACAACCGAATCGGTGTGCTGGGCGCCACCCCTTTGGATGTAACAGATATTACCGCTGGAGAAGAAATTCGGCACATTCTGGAAGAAAAATACGGAGCGGAAACCGTGGTGTACGGAATGGGAGATTCTCTCGATGATGTTCGGAAAGCGAAAGGTGTTCAACGGAATCTGGTGGTTTCCCCATCGGGACTTAAGACGGCTCGGATGCTCCAGCGGGATTACGGAATTCCTTATGAGACTGGGTATCCGGTAAAAGAATCCCATCGAGAAGGATTTCTGACGCGGATATCTCCGAACCTGGGGAAAAGAATTTTGATTATCCATCAGCAGGTATTTGCGAATGAAATCCGGAATTGGGTGGAAGTGGAAAATCCAGAGGTTGCGGTGACCGTGGCTAGCTGGTTCCGGATGGATGGAGAACTTCGAAGAGACAGGGATGTTCATCTGGAAGAGGAAAGGGATTTGCTAGAAACGGTGCGCAGTCAGCAGATTGACACCGTCATGGGGGATCCTCTTCTTCGAAGAGCTTTGCCGGGATGGCAGGGAACTTTCTTGGATCTTCCCCATTTTCCGGTATCTGGGGAACTTCATTCTTCGGATTCCACGGAAGAATACTGGCGAAAGGCAGGCGCTCTTCGATGATAGACAGACTTCAAATCCGAATCTACGGAATCGTTCAAGGGGTAGGCTTTCGACCATTTGTTCGGAGACTGGCACTGAAATACGGAATTCGGGGAACTGTGTGCAATAAGGGAAGCTATGTGGAAATTCTCGCCTCCGGAAGTCGGATGCAGGAGTTTCTGTCCGCTATTCCAGAGGAGGCGCCGGAACGGTCCGCCATTCTGAAAATTCGGACGCGGGAGCTGACAGAAAATGTTCTTTTACCGGAGGGGTTCCAGATTATTGAAAGCGAGAAGGACGAGGGCCTGGTCTTCGTCTCGCCGGACATTGCAACCTGTCCGGAATGTGAGAAGGAGCTTTTCAATCCGAAGGACCGGAGATATCTCCATCCCTTCATCAACTGCACCGCCTGTGGTCCGCGGCTGACCATTCTGGACTCCATGCCCTATGACCGGGTTCGGACCAGCATGGGAGAATTTCCCATGTGCCCAGAGTGTCACAGCGAGTACACGGACATTGCGTCCAGACGTTATCACGCCCAGCCGGTGTGTTGCCGAGATTGTGGCCCGGAGCTGTATCTTTTGAATCGGCCGGAACGAGGAGATGAGGCGCTGAAAGAAATTCGTCGCATTATTAGAAATGGCGGAATTGTGGCAATCAAAGGAATTGGTGGATTTCACCTGTGCTGTGACGGTACCTGTGATGAAGCAGTGCAGCGGCTTCGGACGCTGAAACATCGTCCCTTCAAACCATTTGCTGTAATGATGCGAGATATGGAAACGGTTCAGAGGGAATGTCTGGTTCCGGAGGCGGCGGAAACGATTCTGCAAGGACCTCAGAAGCCAATCCTGCTTCTGGAGAAGAAGGAAACGGGAAACTTAAGCCCTTGCCTGGCTCCAGGTAATCCAAGCATTGGCGTGATGCTTCCGTACACACCGGTGCACATGCTGCTGTT
The DNA here is from genome assembly GCA_050872185.1 of Mogibacterium sp. Classification (GTDB taxonomy): domain Bacteria; phylum Bacillota; class Clostridia; order Peptostreptococcales; family Anaerovoracaceae; genus Mogibacterium_A. The sequence goes on along the minus strand of JBNMGJ010000107.1, from coordinate 383 downwards.
CCGTTATCCGGATGGGGAATCCATGCCGGAGGTGCTGGTGATGACTAGCGGAAATCCATCTGGGGCACCCATCTGCATGACAGATGAGGAAGCGGAGAAATATCTCCTTCCCATGTGCGATGCCATTCTGTCCAACTCCCGGAAAATTCGGATTCGTGCGGATGATTCGGTGATGTCTTTTTACCGAAACCGGCCCTACATGATTCGGCGCTCCCGGGGATATGCTCCTCTTCCCACGGTGCTTCTGAAGGAGTATTCCCACACCGTCCTTGGAATTGGCGGCGAGCTGAAGAATACCTTTGCTCTTCTGAAGGGGGATATGGCGTACCTGTCTCCATACATTGGAGATATGGCCGATGTGAGAAGCGTAGAGGCTCTGCACC
>JBNMGJ010000076.1:0-8475 GCA_050872185.1 Mogibacterium sp. | reverse complement strand
AGATTACGATGCCGATGAGGAGAACACTAAGCTAGCGATTATTGGAAAGCCGAATGTGGGAAAATCCTCCATGGTTAACGCGCTGACCCAGGAGAACCGCGTGATTGTGTCACCAATTGCCGGAACCACTCGGGATTCCATCGATACGCCTTTCGAATTCGAGGGGAGCGATTATACGCTGATCGATACTGCAGGCCTTCGGAAGCGCAGCAAGGTCTATGACTCCATTGAGAAGTTCAGCGTCATCCGTGCCATTGCAGCGATTGAACGGTGTGACGTGTGTATTCTCATGATTGATGCGGTAGAGGGCATTACGGAGCAGGACAAAAAGATTGCCGGTATCGCCCACGAGGCTGGCAAGGGCATGATGATTGTCGTCAATAAGTGGGATTTGATTGAAAAAGAAACCAATACCATGCGGGATTATGAACGTAAGGTTCGTTCGGAGCTCTTATTCGCTTCTTATGCACCGATTCTGTTCACCTCGGTTCTGGAGGGACGCAGAATCTATGACGTGCTGAGAAAGGCGAAGAAGATTCAGGAAATCCGCATGAGAAGAATCACCACTGGCAAGCTGAACAATCTGATTGAAGATGCAGTAATGATGCGTCAGCCACCATCGGATAAAGGAAAGAGATTGAAGATTTACTACGCAGCTCAAATTGGCGTAGCACCTCCGCTGTTCTCTTTCAACATTAACTCCAGAGAACTGATGCACTTCTCCTATGCGAGATATCTGGAGAACCGATTAAGAGAGGCCTATGATTTCGAGGGAACATCGGTCAAGTTTGTATATAATGAGAAAAAAGGAGATCACTAAGGATGTCGATAACATATCATTTGATTATCGTAGCAGTTGTATCGTATTTTCTAGGTAACATTTCCCCATCCATTCTGATTGGTCGGATTCACGGAATTGACATTCGGAAAGAGGGTAGCGGAAATGCGGGAACCACCAACGTGCTTCGCGTGCTTGGTGTGAAAGCTGCTGCCGCAACACTTCTCATTGATGTGCTGAAGGGCTATGTGGCAGTTCGAATTGGTCTGAACTATGGAGACCTGGGTGCAATGATTGCCTTTGTCTGTGTGGTATATGGCCATATTTTCCCGGTACTGTACAAGTTCAAGGGTGGAAAAGGCGTTGCCACTTCTCTGGGAGCGGCGTTGGCACTGGATTGGCTCAGCGCCTTTGCCCTGATTTTGATTGCGATTCTGATTACGGCACTGAGCCGGAAAATGTCCTTAGGATCGATTATTGCGGCGATTTCCTACCCATTCCTTATCTGGTACTATTATCCATCGGTACTTCCAATGGCGATTGTGCTGGCTATCACGGTAGTGGTAATGCACCGTTCGAACATTGTTCGACTGGTAAAGAGGGAGGAACCTTCCCTCAGTTTCGGAAGCAAATCGAAAGAAAAGACGGTTTCCTCTGAGAAGAAGCCAGCAGATAGCGAGGCAGAAATAGTTCCTCAAGAGGAAAGCATAGAGAATGGGGTAAAGGAACAGAATTTGGATACGAATCCAAATCCAACGGAAAATGCAGAGTCCGTGGATATGAACGAACCGGTAAAAGAAGATTCTCCAGCGGAGGAACCGGCAGAGGGCATCCTTGTGGCGGAATACCTGAATGCAGTATCGGAAAAGGAAGAGGAAGAAGCAAAAGACGAACAGTCTACAGGTCCGGTGGATTACTTCCAGGATGTGCTGATTCCGAAGGTTCCGGATAACAAGAAGAAGCGGATTGCCGTAGTGGATGAAAGTCCTTTCGGTCTGGCGCTGGCCAATCGGCTGCTGTATCAGGGACACAATGTAATCTACTACGTTTCCAATAAAGACACATTGAAGGAAATGACCGAAAAGAGAAATTCAAAAATGCTTCCAGATTTGCTTCTCTCGAAGAGACTGCGGTATACCGGCAAGCTGAAGACCGCACTTCACAATCGGGAGTGGATTATCGTTAATCCGGAGAATGGAAAGGCTTGGAACTCTTGCAAAAATATCCTTAAGAACCAGGAGAAAACCACGCTGATTCTGGTAGGTGAACCGGATATGGAAATTCCGAAAGGGTTGAAAAAGCACTCCATTATCTTTATGGAACGCCCGGACTCGATTGCCCCGTTAACCCATAATGAAGAGGTTCGTCTAAATGCGTCCTCGGACGACTTAGGCGCAGCGAAGAAGACTGAAGAAACTCTTCAGGACGAGCATTTTGAAATTGTTTTTAGAGAAGAGGAATAGTACATTTGAACAAGAAATATCATATTATCACGTATGGATGCCAGATGAATGAACACGATTCTGAGAATCTTGCAGGGATGCTGGAAGCTTTGGATTATGAACATACGGATAGTCCGGAGCAGGCAGATGTGGTGGTAATGAACACTTGCAGCGTTCGAGAACATGCCGATAAGAGATTCTTCGGAATGTTGGGGCAGTTCAAGAAGCGAAAGATGAAAGATCCGGAATTCATCATCTGCGTCTGCGGATGTATGCCGCAGCAGCCTCACATTGTGCAGGAAATCAAGGAAAGTTTCCACTGGGTGGACATTGTCTTCGGAACTCAGACCATTGCAGAATTTCCCAATCTCTTGAGAGAACGGGTGGAGACTGGAAAGAAACAGTTCTGCATTCTGGCAAACAATACGGAAATCTCGGAGGAGAAGAATCCGAAACGGATGCACCCTCACAAAGCACTGGTGAATATTACCTACGGCTGCAATAACTTCTGCACCTATTGTATCGTTCCGTACACCAGGGGACGGGAGAAGAGCCGGACCCTTCGCGAAGTGAAGCAGGAAGTGATTTCCCTGGTGCACGATGGGGTGAAAGAAGTGATGCTCCTGGGGCAGAATGTGAACTCCTTCAAAGATGCTGAGGGAAACAACTTTGCGGCACTGATTCGGGCCTTGGAAGAAGTAGAAGGTCTAGAGCGGATTCGCTTTATGACATCCCATCCGAAGGATTTGTCGGATGAATTGATTGATTGCTTCCGGAATGGAAAGAAGCTGTGTCACAACATTCATCTTCCGGTTCAGTCCGGCAGCGATGTGGTGCTAAAACGCATGAATCGGCATTACAATCGAGAGCGTTATATGGAAATCGTTAAGAAGCTTCGGGCTGCTTGTCCGGACATCACGATTTCGACGGATATTATCGTGGGATTCCCTGGTGAGACAGAGGAGAACTTCCAGGATACCCTGAGTCTAGTTCGGGAGGTGGAATACGATTCTGCCTTCACCTTCATCTACTCGCCGAGGCAGGGAACCCCTGCGGCGAAATTTGAAGATCAGATTCCGGAGACGGTCAAACACGATCGTTTCGACCGTCTAGTGGAAGCAGTGAATCAGTGTTCTATGAAGAAGAATGCAGAATACATGGACCGCATCGTGGATGTTATGGTTGACGGTCCCAGCAAGAATGACCCATCGGCTTGGAGCGGACGAACCGATACTTTCAAGCTGGTGAATTTCACATCGGAGGTTCCACTGACTGCGGGAGAAATCGTATCAGTCCGCATTACCGAAACCAAGACTTTCAGTCTGGATGGAGAGAAGGTGACAAAGTGAAACAGAGATGGAAACAGACCGGCATTCTGCTCATCATTCTGCTAATGGTGAACATTGCCCAGAACGGATTAACCAATCCGAAAACCTATATCTATAACATGCTCATCGCCCTTCCGGGAATTATCATTGGACTGTCTTTCCACGAGTTCGGTCACGCATTCGTGTCCGACAAGTTGGGAGATCCCACCCCGAGAATGCAGGGACGAGTGACGCTGAATCCACGGGCCCATTTCGAACCCTTTGGATTTCTGGCGCTGATGTTCTGCGGATTTGGCTGGGGTGTTCCGGTAGAAATCGATCCGAGATATTACAAGCATCCAAGAAGAGATGAGCTGTTGGTATCCCTGGCGGGGGTAGTGATGAATCTTCTGGTGGCGTTGGTATTTAGTGTAATTGTGCATTTCATTTACGCAAATACCGCTTATGAGACACTGGCTTCGGGAACGGTGCTTGGGACCCTGTTCAACATTCTTTTACAGGTCGTTATTGTGAATGTGGTGCTGATGGTGTTCAACCTAATTCCAGTTCCGCCGCTGGATGGATTCGGAATCATCACGAATATCTTCAATCTGCGGGAAAAAAGCTTCTACAGCACTCTGTATAACTACGGATTTCCGATTCTCATGATTCTGTTGATTATCGGTGCAGTGGACAAGATTCTCAATCCGCTGGTGAACGGCGTCTATGGACTGCTGCTCCAGTACATTATTCTGTAAGGGCATCCGCCAGGAATAACTTCACATAATCTTCACAAGAATTGTTAGCACTCGACACAGTCGAGTGCTAAATTTTAATTGTAAGGAAAAAGAAGTCCGTAACCAATCAATCCATGATTGTTTATATAGATAAGTTATTAATGGAGGTGTTGTGTAATGAAAATTGATAAGTACACACAGAAAATGCAGTCTGCAGTAATGGATGCGCAGAATCTGGCCATGTCCTATGGAAACCAGGCCATTGAACCGGATCATCTGCACTATGCCATTGTCAGTGATGCCGATGGACTGATTGCAAAGCTGCTGGAAGCGATGAATGTGAATGTGGCATCCTACAAAGAGGAGCTGAAACAACATATTGAACGTCTCCCGAAAGTGAATGGCGGTGATATATACGTATCCACTAATCTGAACCGTATCCTGATGAATGCGGAGAAGATTGCGGATGAATTCAAAGACGAATACGTCAGCGTAGAGCACGCCTATCTGGCAATTATTCGTTCTGGAGATAGTGAGAGCAATAAACTCTTGAACCGATATGGCATCACTAATGATGAGTTTCTCAAGGCACTAACTATGGTTCGAGGAAATCAGAGAGTCACCAATGCAAATCCGGAGGACAGCTATGACGCCTTGAACAAGTATGGTATTGATCTGGTGGAAGCGGCTCGAAAGGGAAAGCTGGATCCGGTTATCGGCAGAGATAAGGAAATCCGTCGGGCAGTAGAAATCCTGTCCAGAAGAACGAAGAACAATCCGGTTCTAATTGGAGAACCGGGTGTAGGAAAGACCGCAGTTGTGGAGGGTCTGGCGCAGCGAATCGTGAATGGCGATGTGCCGGAAAACTTGAAGGATAAGACCATCTTCTCCTTGGATATGGGTTCCTTGATTGCCGGTGCGAAGTACAGAGGCGAGTTCGAAGAGCGACTGAAGGCCGTGTTGAACGAAATCGAGAAATCCGATGGAAAGATTATTCTGTTCATCGACGAGATTCACAACATCGTCGGAGCCGGAAAGACCGAGGGCTCTATGGATGCCGGTAACCTATTGAAGCCGAAACTGGCTCGAGGTGAACTCCACTGCATCGGCGCTACCACGTTGGACGAATACCGCAAGTACATCGAGAAGGATGCTGCGCTGGAACGTCGTTTCCAGAAAGTCATGGTGGATGAGCCATCGGTGGAAGATACCATTTCCATTCTGAGAGGGTTAAAAGAAAAATTCGAAATTCACCACGGTGTTCGGATTCAGGACAATGCGCTGATTGCCTGTGCAACTTTGTCCAACCGGTACATCAGTGACCGATTCTTGCCGGATAAAGCCATCGATTTGATGGATGAAGCAGCGGCTCGAATCCGTACCGAAATCGACAGCATGCCTGCAGAGCTAGATACCATTTCCCGTAAAATCATGCAGCTGGAGATTGAAAAGCAGGCCCTTTCCAAGGAAGAGGATAAGGGAAGCAAGGCTCGCTTAGATTCCATCGAAAAGGAGCTGGCGGATCTGAATGCAGAGAACAACGCCCTTAAGGCAAAGTGGGAGAACGAAAAGAAGGAAATCCACGGTCTGAAGGAGAAGAAACAGGAGCTGGAAGACCTGCGGCATCAAATTGAAACCGCAGAACGAAATTACGACCTGGAGAAGCTGGCAAAGCTGAAATATGGAGATCTTCCGAAGCTGGAGAAAGAACTGGATGAGCTCAAAGAAAAAGTCAACCAGAACCAGGAGGACAAGCTGCTGAAGGAAGAAGTTGGAGAAGAAGAAATCCGGGAAGTCATTTCCGAGTGGACCGGAATTCCGGCCTCCAGACTGGCCGAAACGGAAAGAGAGAAACTGCTTCACTTGAAAGAAATCCTGCATCAGAGAGTCATTGGTCAGGATGAAGGAATCAGTGCGGTAACCGAAGCCATTCTCCGTGCCAGAGCAGGACTTAAGAATGAGAACCGCCCAATTGGATCATTTATCTTCCTGGGACCAACCGGTGTTGGTAAAACCGAACTGGCAAAGACCCTTTGTGAGACGCTGTTTGATACCGAGAAGAACCTGATTCGTATCGATATGTCCGAGTACATGGAAAAGCACTCTGTGTCCAGACTGGTAGGAGCGCCTCCAGGGTATGTCGGTTACGAAGAAGGAGGTCAGTTGACGGAAGCTGTAAGGAGAAAACCGTACAGCGTCATCTTGTTTGATGAAATCGAGAAGGCTCATCCGGATGTATTCAACCTGCTTCTGCAGCTGCTGGATGATGGTCGTTTGACAGATAACCAGGGTCGTACCGTAGACTTTAAGAATACGGTAATCATCATGACATCCAATCTGCCAGAGGAACAGCTTCACAGTTTCTTCCGTCCGGAGTTCCTGAACCGGATTGACGATATTGTGGTATTTAAGTCTCTGACTCAGGATGAAATTGAACAGATTGTAACACTGACCATGAAGTCTCTGGAAAAGCGTCTTCTGGACCGGGATATTCGGATTGATATGACGAAGGACGCCACCCATCTGATTGCAGTGGAGGCTTACGATGAGGTCTACGGTGCCCGTCCGGTAAAGCGTTACATTCAGAAGAATGTAGAAAATGAGATTGCGGAACTGATTATCCGTGGCGATTTGACAGAAGGACACACCGTCCGAATCGATGCATCAAATAATAAATTGAATTTTTCGGTTCAATAGTCTATAATAGTGAATCAGATGCTACGAAAGCTGAAATAGGGGGATTCTCCTATTTCAGTTTTTGTGATTTTATTTTGGAGATAATTTAAGGCGGTTCAGATTGAGTAGAAAACAAGGAAATTCTTTTGCAAAAAATGTCCTGATGCTGATGGTGGCACAGCTGATTATCAAGCTTCTGGGACTGGTATACAGGCTAGCGATTACCAATATCCACGGATTCGGAGATCTGGGAAACGGATATTATTCAACGGGTTATCAGGTGTACGCAGTATTGCTGGTATTATCCTCTCAGGGTATTCCCGGTGCGGTATCGAAGCTAGTATCGGAACGGACTGCCCGAGGCGAATATAATAACGCGCACCGTGTCTTCAAGATTTCCCTGGTGGTATTTGGAATCATCGGACTGGCATGTTCACTGCTTCTGTTCTTCGGAGCGGACTTCATCGCCACCTATGTAATCAAGGTGCCACCGGTGTCTTACGTGCTTCGAGTTCTGGCTCCGGCAATCTTTTTCGTCTGTGTGTCTGCCGTCATTCGCGGATACTTTGCCGGACTTGGAACCATGGGTGCCAGCAGTATTTCCCAGTCCATGGAGCAGTTCTTCAACTGCGTGCTGACCATCCTGTTCGTGTACGCAACTATCGGAAAAGATGCTTATATTATGGCGGCGGCGGGAAACGTATCCACCACACTGGCGGTGCTCATATCCTTCTCCTATTTAATTGTTTATTACAAAAGAAATATTCGGAAATACCGTGGAGAATCCGATGACCTGGTTCAGACGGATGCTGGCAGCAATCGTCGGTTGGCGAAACTGATTTTCTGGACGGCCATTCCACTGACCATCGGATCTGTAATTTCTGTCGTAACTTCTTTTATCGACACAGTTACCGTCAGCAACTGTATTCAGATTGCCTACAGCGGAATCCTGAGCAGTAAGCAGGCACTGGAAGAAGAAGCGATGCGGGCCACTGGTATTCTGTCCAAGGTGGATACCTTGACGAACCTGCCGCTGGCCATCAACCTGTCCTTCTATTCCGCATTGATTCCGGAAATCACTTCGCTGCTGACACAGAAGAACTACGAGGAAGCTTCGAAGAAAATCAGCATGTCCGTTACGGTATCTATGTTGATTATCCTGCCTTGTGCGGTGGGATTTGGCGTTCTGGCCAATCCAATTCTGCACATGCTATATCCGAATGCACCGGATGGAGCCCTGGTATTCCAGCTCTCCGCAGTAACCATGATTCTGGTGGCGGTGAATCACACATTACAGGGATCTCTTTTCGGCCTGGGTCGAATGTACACTCCGGCGCTGGCACTGCTGACGGGAGCGGTGGTGAAGATTGTCTTAAACCTAATCCTCATCAGCAATCCGAAAATTGGAATGTACGGTGCGCCCATCAGTTCCTTCGTATGCCAGGTAATCGCTTTTACGATTATCTACGTTACGCTGAAGAAGTCCATTGCTGTCCGCATGGATAAAAGAAAAACCATTCTGGTTCCCGTAGTTT
>JBNMGJ010000272.1:0-1839 GCA_050872185.1 Mogibacterium sp. | reverse complement strand
GGAGCTAACCGTCTATCGGTAGCACCTTTATTAGTATACTAGCAAATGACCGTGTCCTTGTCAAACATATATTCTCTTTTTCTCGCGACCCTGCAAATCCGAATTGATTTCTGGCACCTATGCGATGAATTTTTGATGAGAGTTCTTAACGTTAGTCTGATTGACAATGGCATACTGCATGGTGGTGTCGATTTGAGAATGACCCAGAATTTTCTGCACTTGCTCAATCGGCATCCCCTTGTCGATGGCTCTGGTGGCCATGGTCCGGCGGAACTTGTGGGGATGAATCCGCCCGATATTCAGTTTCCTTCCAAGCTTGCGAATGCGAATCTCCACACCACTGATTCGAAGGCGTTTATGAGGTGCACTCAGAGATACGAAAAGCGCCGGATTCTCATCCCGACGCTCTTTCAAATAATCTTTCAGATGGAGCTTAGTCTTCGCATCGAAGTAGACTTTCCGTTCTTTGTCGCCCTTTCCGAAGACAATACACTCCCTGGCTTCGAAATCCACGTCAGAAATATTCAGGTTCACCAGCTCCCCTACTCGGATTCCCGTGGAATACAGGAGGTCGATGATGGCCAGATCTCGAGCGCACTCACAGTGATCGCGAAGCAATTCGATTGCTTCATCGGAGATAATTTCCTTGACCGGCTGCTTCGTCCGAATCTTATGAATCCGCCTCATGGGACTCTTCAGAATGTAATCTTCCTCCTCTAACCAGGAGAAGAAGCTGGAAATGTTCCGGCGAACATTGTCCACAGTCACCTTGCTGCAGTTATTCCTCTGCTGATATTCCACCAGATACCGGCGAATCTCGTCCGTGGTAATCTTCCGCATCGGTGTATCCGTCCATCCTAGCAACTTCTCCACCGTCACCTGGTAATACTGCAACGTGCGTGCCGAACACCCTTCAATCCTCTTGGCATCCAGGAATAGGCGCAGATATTCCGCATTCGAAATCTCCCTTCGTTCCGCTTCCTGCTCCGAGAAATTCTTGAGGAGAACCTCCTGTAATTTCTTCATCTGGGAAATGCTCAGGTGCTCTGCCATCTCATTTAGAATTCGAACCAATTTCTCTTCCATGTTAATACGCTCCTTTCTGCGCGTACCAACATCCTGCTCCGGGTTCCCCTGTAAAACAAATTATTCTTTATCCATGCAATACCGTTCTTATCCGAAATACTCCTGCATCAACGAATTAAACAGTAATTGGGTCTTGTCCAGTGCCTTCTGTACGGCAGCTTTTGATTTGTCGACTTGATGGACGAAGTCAGCGAATTGGTTTTGAAGTTCTAGTGGTGGAATATGCACATAAATCTGTTTCAACTTTGTGACATTAATTCCAGCCATAATTGCACCTGAACTTACTAACTCGATTTGCCTAGTAACAGCTCCACTAAAATGAAGTTGACACATCATAAACACAGGATTTACTAATTGAGAATTCACACGAATTCTCAAAACATCAGAATGAATAATTCCTTTGGGATAATTCTCTGGAAAAACTGCACATTTTCCGACATTTCCTTTTCTTGACATTGCAATATCGCCCGGAATAATTGTAAATGCGTCTAACCGGTTCGCTTTCTCTGAAGTTATAAAATGTATCGGCTTTTCCTTAAATGCTGTGTTTATTTGAGGTATTTCCCATATAGCAATTCCTGATTCCACATATTCATCTTTACTTAATTGAGTTCCGAACGGTCCACATTTTATATCATCCTTCTCTGTACAACTCTCTATCAATCTGCACCTGTTCCACAAACATTCTGGATTTGCAAGATCCCCAAACATCTCGACAAATCGGGCCTTGATGAGGTTGTCAAAGAGTTGAAG
>JBNMGJ010000088.1:0-7263 GCA_050872185.1 Mogibacterium sp. | reverse complement strand
GGATCAAGACATCACCATCAACCCGGTGAGAGGTACCATCTACGATTCCAACATGAATCCGTTGGCCCAAAGTATCACGGAGTACGAGATTTATGCGTATACTCAGACCTTGTATAAGGATAAGCAGGTGACGAAGACCCAGCGAAAGCAGATTGTGACGAATATTGCCAAATACACCGGCCTCAAGGAGAAGGACGTGGAATCCAAGCTTTCTGGTGAGGAAAACCTGGTGAAAATCGCTTCTGGAATGAAACGGGAAGATGCGAAGAAACTCCAGAAGTTGTATGGCGATAACATCATGATTAAAACGTCGGTGGCAAGAAATTATCCCAACGGTGATTTTGCTTCCCACGTTATCGGATTTGTGGATAGCAATAACAGCGGAAGAAGTGGATTGGAATACGAATACAATTCTCTGCTAACCGGTGTGAAGGGTCGGGAAGTAAGCACCACGGACAGCCAAGGAAACGCGTTATCCAACGGAAGCCGTAGATATTACAAGGCAGAAGATGGATACAGTATTGTGACCACCATTGACGAAGTCATTCAGAATTACGTGGAGGAAGCGGTAGCGAAGGGTGAGAAAAAAACACGTGCCGAGTCCATCAGCTGCGTGGTCATGAACCCGAAGACAGGGGATGTGCTGGCTATGGTGAACTACCCGAGTTACAATCCCAATGACCCTTATGAACCGTCGGATCCTTATGCGCTGAAGAAATTCAGCAAGATGTCGGAGAAGAAACAGAGTGAATACCTGAGCCAGATGTGGACCAATTCCATCGTTAGCGGTGTGTATGAGCCGGGTTCTACGTTCAAGCTGATTACCGCAGCTTCGGCACTGGATTCCGGAAGTGCGAACAGCAAATCTCGGTATAAGGATCCGGGATATATTGTAGTGAATGGAACGAAAATCAACTGCTGGGGTACCGCCCATGGAACCCAGTCCTTGAAGCAGGCTGTTGGAAATTCCTGTAACCCGGCCATGGCAAGGGTGGCACTTAACATGGGAGCGGACACCTTCTACAGCTACATTGATTTATTTGGGTTCAAGGATAAGACCGGAATTGACCTTCCGGGAGAGGGAAACTCCATCGTCAAAGATCCAAGCAATCTGGGCAAAGTGGATCTCGCTACCACCGGATTTGGTCATGGCATCGCCATCACACCGATTCAGCTGATGTGTGCGGTGAACGCCCTTGGAAATGATGGATATCTGATGAAGCCGAAAGTCGTACGCAAGGTACTGGATAGCGATGGAAATACTGTGAAGACTTATTCCAACACGAAAGTTCGCAAGGTAATTTCCACGGAAGTGGCAGATAAGATGCGGGAAATCATGCAGTACTATGTAGAAAAGGGTGGCGGTGGCACCGTGTACATCCCAGGATACCGGATTGGCGGTAAGACCGGAACGGCGAATATCGCTTCCAACGGCGGGTACTCTAAGGATACGGTGGCTTCTTTTATCACCATGGCACCAATGGATGATCCGAAAGTAACCGTCTTGGTGATGGTAAAGCGTCCGAAGGGCAGCGAGTTCGGATCCGTCAACGCAGGACCAATTGCGAAGGAGATTCTCTCCAACGTGCTTCCTTATCTGGGTGTGGAGAAGAAGTATGCGAAGAACGAAAGCCGTACTACGGAAACCACGGTAACGGTTCCGAAGGTGACAGGAATGAACAGTCAGAGTGCGATTCACTACCTGTCGGCAAAAGGCCTCAAATATAAGGTGATGCCGGCGGGAAGCGGAAAGACTTTCCACGTAGTGGACCAGTATCCGAAAGCGGGAAGTGCAGTCAAGCCCCACAGTACGGTATACTTATACAGCGAATAGTTATTTTGACATAGAGAAGGAACGAATATGAAAAGAACAAGCCTAGAGTACATAGTAGAAGGGGTAAAAGGAACTCTTTACGCGAAAGCGGAGGCTTCCGAGAATGGAAATCGGTACGACGCAGTGACAGCGGTTTCGATTGATTCTCGAAAAATACCCGATGAATGTCTCTTTTTCTGTATAATTGGAGAGAGGGCCGATGCCCACCGGTTCCTGCCAGATGTTCGGGCTAAAGGCTGCCACAATGTGGTGGTTTCGGATGAGACCTGGGCAGAGAAGATGGCGGCGGAAGGGGACATGAACGTGATTCTGGTTCCCGATACACGCCTGGCGCTGATGGCTCTAGGGGAGAAATACCTGGATGACTGGAAAGGCCTTCGGAAGATTGGCGTTACCGGAAGTGTGGGGAAAACCAGTACCAAGGAATTCTTGTACAGTGTCCTCAGCAGTCGCTATCGCACCGGAAAAACGCCGGGCAACTTGAACAGTGAATTCGGCATTCCGCTGACCGCCTTCTCCTTCGACGAGGATATTGAGGTGGCAGTAATCGAGATGGGTGCTGGATACGGCAGTGCCATCGGAGATTTGGCGGAGATTGCAAAGCCGGAAGCAGCGGTAATCACCAACGTGGGAACTTCTCACCTGGAAGTGTATGGAACGAGAGAGAAATTGCTGGAGGAGAAGCTCCGCGTTTCTACCGGATTCACCCAGGCGAATACACTGGTCATCAATACGGATTCAGATATTCTGACTCTGGATAACGCGGTGAAACATCAGCCTTCAGATGCCCATATCGTCACGGTAGGCTCGAGAGGTGGTGAGGATTATCACATCTCGGAAGTAGAGGATCAGGGCATTGATGGTGTGCGTTGCAGCGTAACCCATGGAGAAGAAACTGCCACATTAGAGCTGCCGGTCATCGGAGCCCACAATCTGGGAAATGCGGTGCTGGCCATGGCAATTGGAGAGGTGTTCGGAATTTCCCTGGAAGAGGGAGCCAAGGCGCTGAAACACGTGGAGACCAATGCTAACCGGTTAAGCGTAATTCGGACGGATCAATACACTGTCATTAACGATACCTATAACGCTAGCCCGGAATCCATGAAGGCGGGAATCGATGTTCTGTGTAACAGCCTTGGAGCGCGGAGAATTGCGGTTCTTGGCAGCATGTTTGAGTTGGGTGACCACTGGGAAGAACTGCATCAAAGCGTAGGAGCTTATGCGGCGTCTAAGAATCTGGATATGCTGGTGGCCATCGGAGACAACGGGAGGGCCATCGCGGAAGGCGCAGCGAGGGCAAAAGATCCGGATAGCATCCTGGCGGTTCTGCACTTTGATGACCGGAAAGAGGCTGCGGAGACAATTCGCCCCATGCTAACCGATGGAGATATCGTGTATGTGAAGGCATCCCGTTCCATGGAACTGGAGAAATTCGTGGAAGCAATCACGGAATAGAGAAGATTAAAATATAATTTTATAGAGAAGGAAAGATATAACTATGAACGTAATGAACCTGGTACTGTATTTCGGAATGCCGCTTCTTGTAACGGCGATACTGACATATGTGCTGATTCCGTTCTTCCACAAGAAGCAGTTCGGACAGTACATTCGGGAAGAAGGTCCCAAGGCCCATCTGAAGAAGCAGGGGACACCTACTATGGGTGGAATAGCCATTGTAGTGGGAATCACGGCAGCGATCATCCTCTATGCTATTCTGACCTATGTGAACCGGAGCTGCTGCACCGGACCGTACCTTCACACCGACGCGATTGCCATTGTGCTAACCATGCTGGCCTTCGGCGTAATCGGGTTCATCGATGATTACAACAAGATTGCGAAGAAGGAGAATCTGGGGCTGACGGCAAAGCAGAAGCTGATTCTTCAGGCGCTGTTCAGCATTGGCCTTGCAGTATACATGATGATGACAGATAGAGAGGAACTCTTCATCCCGTTCCTGAAAGTTAGTGTCAGCTTCGGTGTTCTGTACATTCCATTTGTGATGTTCGTGGAAATCGCCATGTCTAATGCGGTGAATTTGACCGACGGATTGGATGGACTGGCCTCCGGTGTGACTGCCATCGTAGGAATCACCTTTGCGGTAATCGGTATCCGGGAAGGGAATGAAATTCGCATGGTTAGCGGTCTTTCTGTGGCAGGTGCCCTTCTGGGATTTCTTCTGTTCAACCACTATCCGGCTAAGATTTTCATGGGAGACACCGGTTCCATGGCATTAGGCGGAGTTCTCTCCGGCATTGCAGTGGTCACGGGGAAAGAGTTCTTGCTTCCAATGGCAGGCCTCATTTATGTGCTGGAGGCATTGTCCGTGATTATCCAGGTGCTGTATTTCCGAAAGACCGGTGGCAAACGATTCTTCCGCATGGCACCGCTTCACCATCACTTTGAATTGGGTGGTATGAAAGAGTACAATGTTGTTGTTATGTTTTGTGCAGTAACGGCAGTGCTGGGAGTGATTACCTACTTCGCCACTGTCTAATCATATGGAGGTAGAGATATGAAGGTATCGGTACAGGGTAAAAAAATTCTTGTCGTGGGAATGGGAAAATCCGGCAAGGCGGCAGTTTCCGAACTTCATAATCTGGGTGCAGAAGTCTATGCACAGGATGTGAATCCCGTTGCATCGGTGGATCCTCAGTTCGTGAAGTATCTGGAACGGGAAAATATTCACACGTTTTTCGGATGCAATCCGGACAATATGAAGGAATATGACCTGGTGGTAATCAGTCCGGGAGTATCCCCGAATCTTCCTTTCTTGGAAGAGGCTAGAACAGCTGGAATCGAGGTCATCGGAGAACTGGAAATGGCATATCGCCTGAGCAAGGGGACCTATGTTGCCATTACCGGAACCAATGGAAAGACCACCACAACCACTTTGGTGGGAGAAATATTTGAAAAAGCTCAGCGCAAGACGGCAGTAGTGGGAAACATTGGCGTCGCGGTTATTTCCAAAGCGGTGGAATCGGATGAAGACGAATGGATGATTACAGAGGCTTCCAGTTTCCAGCTGGAAACCGTTAAGGAATTCCATGCGAAGGTATCCGCTATTTTGAACTTGACGCCAGACCATTTGAATCGTCACAAGACCATGAAGGCATACGGCGAAGCCAAAGCGGCAGTATTCCGAAATCAGACCCCAGAGGATTATCTGGTGATTAACTACGATGATAAAGTATGCTACGCATTGTCGGAAACCTGTAAGGCGAAGGTAATTCCTTTTAGCCGAAAAGAAGAATTAGAAGTGGGAGCTTATCTGGTGGAAGATCAGATGGTCATCCGGGATGAGAAGGGAATTGTCCATCCGATTTGCAGCATTCATGATCTGAAAATCATCGGAGACCACAACGTGGAGAACGCATTGGCAGCTGCAGCAATTTCCTATTTCGCAGGAATTGATGTGGATGTAATCGAAGAAGTTCTCAAGGAGTTTCCTGGAGTGGAGCACCGGATTGAGTACTGCGGCACAGTCGACGGCGTGAAGTTCTACAACGATTCCAAGGGAACCAACGTGGATGCCGCAATCATCGCACTGAAAGCGCTAAAAGAAAATATCATTCTAATCGCCGGGGGCGATGGAAAGGCTCAGGACTTCACAGAACTGGCCGAAAATCTGAAGGGAAGAGTCAAAGCATTGGTTCTTCTGGGAAGAGACGCAAATCAGATTGAGGATTGTGCGAGAAAAGCGGGATTTACAGAAATCTACAATGAGAAGGATATGAACGCTTGCGTGAAGAAATCCGTTTCGCTGGCGAGGGAGGGAGACAAGGTTCTGCTTTCACCGGCCTGCGCAAGCTGGGATATGTATGATAATTACGAGCAGCGTGGAGTACACTTCAAGACCTGTGTGCAGCAGCTGCTAAGGTAGTATGGAGATAAGGACGGAGAAGGATTGATGCGGAAGGAAAAGACGCGGAAAAAGAAAATGAACCTGAATATGGATAATTTTCTGGGTTCGCTGACCACTCGTTATGATGCATCCATCATCTTGATTTCCTTCATGCTGATTGCTTTTGGCGTGGTAATGGTATTCAGTGCCGGTTATTACACCACCACCAATAACTACGGAGATCCCTACTACTATCTTAAGAGACAGTGCGGATGGGTGCTGTTCGGGTTAATTGGAATGGTGGTATGCACGAAGGTGGATTATCACTGGTATTCCGCGCGAAATCGATACTGGATTTTTGCGGGACTTTCCATTGTACTGCTGGCACTTCTGTTCACGCCTCTGGGCGTCAACGTCAACTTTGCCACGAGATGGTTTGAATTAGGTCCGATTCGTATTACGCCCAGTGAATTGTCGAAGATATTCATGATTGTTTTCACTGCAGGGTTTCTTGCACAAAGACCGGGCAAGGTACGAAGCTGGCATTTGATTATTCCGATAGGCGTCATGATCCTTCATTTGGCGTTGATTATCAAACAGCCGAATCTGTCTACCGCCATCGTTATCGCAGCAATTATGATTGGAATTCTCTTTGTTGCGGGCATGTGGAATGGATTCATTGGGGTTGCAATAGCGGTACTGATAATTGGAATGGTGGTAATACTCCTGTTCTTTCAGGACACCCACTGGTATCTGAGACTGACCAACTTCGTCAACCCGTTCAAGGACGCACAAGGCGAAGGATATCAGGTTTCACAGGGACTGATTGCCTTGGGAAACGGTGGTCTCTTCGGCCGTGGACCGGGAAACAGCATTGCCAAGAACCTGTATCTTCCGGAACCGCAGAATGACTTCATTCTGGCGATTATCGGGGAAGAGCTGGGGTTTGTGGGAATCCTGATTCTCCTTTCCGTGTATCTGCTGCTGATTTATCGATGCTTCGTGATTACCTCGAAGGCGAAGGATAAGCTGGGGTTCTACCTGGGGTCTGGAATTACCATTATGTTGGCACTACAGGTGCTGATGAACGTAGCGGTAGTAACCGCCTCCATGCCGGCGACAGGTGTAACACTTCCTTTCGTTAGCTACGGTGGAACTTCGCTGATTGTGTTCATGGCATCCATGGGGATTATGTTAAATATATCGAAGAAGAACAGAGGATAGACATATGAGAATTGTATTGACAGGCGGAATAACAGGCGGACACATCTATCCGGCTCTCGCCATCGGCGATAAATTCAAAGAGATGGACCCAGAGTGCGAAATTCTCTACATCGGTAATGAGCGTGGAATGGAGCGAGAGATTGTTCCACGTCATGGATTTGATTTGGAATTTGTTCCATCGAAAGCAGTGGACCGGTCAAATGTGTTCAAGATGGCCGAGACCCTGGCGGTAACGGAACAGGGAAAAAGCAAAACATACCGCATCATGAAGAAGTTCAAACCGGATATTGTTGTCAGCACCGGAAGTTATGTCAGCGTACCAGTGGTGCTAGCGGCTCACAAGTTCGGTGCCAAAGTCTTCATT
>JBNMGJ010000142.1:0-4938 GCA_050872185.1 Mogibacterium sp. | reverse complement strand
TGGCGGGGTATTCTTTCAAACGGGCGGATGATATTGCCCTTCGAGATGGATTGGAAGAGGATGACGAGTTCCGAATTCGGAACGGAATCCTCTATGCCATGCGGTATTCTGTTTCCTATGGTAATACCTATTCGCCGAAGGACACCCTGATTCAGCAGGTGCAGGGACTCCTCAGCATCGGACAGGAACCGATTCAAGATTGCATGCATCAGATGTTCTTCGACGGAAGCTTGGTTTCCGATACCATCTCGGATGAACAGGCGGTGTACCTGCCGGAGGACTATAATCTGGAGAATTTCGTTGCGGCCAAGCTGGCTCGCCTCAAGGAGGCGGAGGTTCGAAAGCTACCTACGGATATTGATAACCGAATTGAGAATGCAGAGCAGCTATACTCCATTCCCGTCCGGTTCTCGGATGAACAGCGAAGCGCCATCCGGCTGGCAGTGACCAATAACGTTTCGATTATTACCGGTGGACCGGGAACGGGTAAAACCACCATCATCAATGCCATCGTTCAGATATTCCAGAGTCTGGACATGAAAATATGCGTGGCCGCTCCTACCGGCCGTGCGGCGAAGAGAATTCAGGAAACCTCTGGTTTCTCTGCCAGCACCATTCACCGCCTTCTGGAATGCGTCTACGATCCAGACACGAAGGCCATGGTGTTCAACCGGAATGAATACAATCCGATGGAGGAAGCTGCGGTAATCATCGATGAGTCCTCCATGGTGGATTTGAATCTAATGGGTCATCTTCTCCGGGCGGTCAATCCGGGCACCCGCATTATCTTCGTAGGTGATGCAAATCAGCTCCCATCGGTGGGCCCAGGCAACGTACTTCGGGATATGATCAGTTCAGAGTTCATTCCCGCCATCTTTCTGCATGAGATTTTCCGTCAGGGGATGGAGAGTCAGATTACCGGAAATGCATCACTGATTCGGCAAGGAGAATGTCCGGAGTGCGTGAATCGAGGGGATGGGGACTTCTTCTTCATTCGTCGGAATCGGGAAGATGAGATTCTGGAACAGATCGAAAGCCTTTTCGAAGGAAGGCTGGAGAACAAGTATGACTTCGTGGAGAGCAACCAGGATATTCAGGTTCTCACTCCTATGAGGAAGACCCTGCTGGGGACCGAAGAACTGAACCGGGTCCTTCATGATCGAATCAATCCGCCTTCTGCGGAGAAAGCGGAAGCGGTTATATATGGAAAACTGTTCCGGGAGGGAGACCGGGTAATGCAGACCCGGAACAATTACCAATTGACCAATCCCCTTCGGGAGGGCTTTGCCGCCGTGTTCAACGGAGATACGGGAAAAGTGGTGAAAGTGCGTCATAATGCACCGGATCCCTCGGAGGTACACGTTCAGTACGAAGATAATCTTATCATCTACTACGGGGATCAGGCCATGGAATTGGAACACGCTTATGCTATTACTGTTCACAAGAGCCAGGGCAGTGAATTCCCGGTGGTGGTCATTCCTATCTGGAAATTCTCCCAGAGCTTGATGACCCGAGACCTCATCTACACCGGAATCACCCGGGGAAAGAAGCTGGTGATTCTCATCGGAAATCCAGGCTATCTCAAGGCCATGGTAGACAACGATCAGAGCAATCAGCGGCATACCGGACTATCCTTTCGGCTTCGTCAGATTGATTTCGGTATGGATTATGACGATTTGTCTTTCAACCCGGAAAAATTTGTGCTAGAATAGAAAAATACCCAGATGCATTCGAGAAGGGATGTAATATGAATTTTCGAATGCTAACACGAGAGATTCTGGACCTTCTGTATCCAGAATCTCTATATTGTATCTGCTGTGGCAAAATCATCGATGCCACCAGAAATTACCGACTCTGCAATGAGTGTATGGAAGAAATTCGATGGGCGAAGGGAAGAACCTGCCGGAAGTGTGGGAAGATTCTGTCGGACAACAATCCATTGGATATCTGCTACAGTTGCCGGGAGCACGCTCATGCCTTTGACATGGGGTTCACCACCTGCGAGTACGGCCGTAATCCCAGGAGCATTGTTTTTGCTATGAAATATCATGGTCGGGCGGACATTGCGAAGACCCTAGGGGAGATTCTTCACGACAGGATGGAAGCGGTTCGCCAAGAGACCGGACTTGTCTACGATGTGGTGATACCGGTTCCCATGTATCTTCCGAAACAGAGGGGACGGGGATACAACCAAGCGGAAGTAATGGCTAGACGATTCTCCCAGCTAGAAGGAGCGATGTATCTGCCGGAAGGGTTGATTCGAGGAAAGAATACGGTTCCCCTCAAAGGACTTGCCCCGGATGAACGACGCGGAGCGATTGCGGGGATTATGAGTGTGGGAGATTCCGAGACAGTTCGAGGAAAAGATATTCTTCTGATTGATGATATATACACCACCGGTGCCACGGTGGATGGAGCCTCGAAAGCACTCCTGGAAGCCGGTGCAGAAAGGGTATACGTTCTTACATTTGCCGCCGGTGCAGATGTAATCAAAAGTGAATAGAAGTTCATTTCTCTGCCATGTTCGTGGTTGAAAGTCCAAGCCAGCTACGGGCAAAGGGATCCACGTAAGCCGTCAGCAGGAAGCGGCGGTGATCATGGCGTAGTTTAGAAGTAAGTCCTCCGGGAAACTCGGGTCAAGGCAAGTGTGGGGTCAAAGACCAGGTCGAGTGGCAGGGGAATGAACCTTCTATATATAAGAAGGAAGCAGCAGGGGAAAGCGGCTTCCGTTGTTGTGTAATGAGATCTACAGGAGGACGAGAGAATTATGGAAAACAGGACAGTGGCACTGCAGAAGCATAGCGAATGGAAAGGGAAACTGGAAATCATCGCCAAGGCACCGATTGAGAATGACGAGGATTTGGCAATCGCATATACTCCGGGGGTAGCAGAGCCATGCCTGGAAATTCAGAAAGACGAAGATCTTGCATATGAATACACTGGAAAGGGCAATCTTGTGGCAGTCATTACCGATGGCACCGCCGTACTGGGTCTGGGAGATATTGGACCTTCTGCAGCGATGCCGGTAATGGAAGGCAAGTGTGCCCTTTTCAAGCGTTTCGGCGATGTGAATGCAATTCCGCTCTGCGTAGATTCAAAGGATGTAGATGAGATTGTCGAGACCATCTATCGGATTTCCAAGAGCTTCGGTGGAATCAATCTGGAGGACATTGGAGCACCGAGATGTTTCGAAATTGAAAAGAAGCTGATTGAGAAATGCGATATTCCAATCTTCCATGACGATCAGCATGGAACTGCCATCATTACCTGTGCGGCGATTCTGAATGCCCTTAAGGTTGTGGATAAGAAAAAAGGGGAACTCAAGATTGTGGTGAACGGTGCAGGTGCAGCAGGAATTGCCATCACCCAGCTGATTCTGGACATGAATCTGGGAAGTGTCATCCTCTGCGACAGCAAAGGCATCGTTACCGAGGGAAATCCAAGAAACAATGCTATCAAAGAAGAGATGGCGAAGCGCACCAACCCGATTCACCAGATGGGAACCTTGGAAGATGCCATCCACAACGCAGATGTGTTTGTGGGAGTATCTCAGGCCAATATGGTAACACCGGAGATGGTACGCTCTATGGATAGAGACCCGATTATATTCGCAATGGCAAATCCAATTCCGGAAATTATGCCGGACGTGGCTAAGGAGGCCGGTGCAGCTGTAGTGGGAACTGGAAGATCCGATTTCCCGAATCAGGTGAACAATGTGCTGGTATTCCCAGGATTCTTCAAGGGCCTTCTCCGTGTAGGTGCGACGAAGGTCACCCAGGCCATGAAGATTAAAGCGGCAGAAGCGCTGGCATCGGTAATTACCGATGAGGAACTGAATGCGGACTATGTACTTCCAGGTGCTTTCGATGAGAGAGTGGCTGAGGCCATTGCCGATGCGGTATCGAAGGAAGCGATTCGGTCCGGACTGTGCAGATCGGTGCATCAGTAGTCGGAAACTGTACATTTAAAGAAATTTATTTTTAGCAGAAAGCGGGATATCAGAATGGAATACAGAATTGAAAAAGACACGATGGGCGAGATGAAGGTACCGGCAGATCGGTACTGGGGTGCTCAGACCCAGCGAAGCTTCCAGAACTTCGAAGTGGGCCGGCGTATGCCGACTGAAATCACCCACGCATTCTCCTACCTGAAGAATGCGGCGGCTTGTGCCAACATGGATTTGGGAGTGCTTCCGCCGGAGAAGGCGTCTTATATCTTCATCGTATGTGATGAGATTCTTCAAGGAAAGCTAGATGACCACTTTCCTCTGGTCATCTATCAGACGGGCAGCGGCACCCAGACCAACATGAATGTAAATGAGGTTATCGCGGGCCGAGCAGCGGCTCTGGCGGGCCACAAAGTCCTGCATCCTAACGATGACGTTAATAAATCCCAGAGTTCCAACGATACCTTCCCAACGGCCATGAGCATTGCATCGGTGTTCGCCATTGAGGAGAAGCTGATTCCGGCAATTTCCAATATGGTTGAGACGCTGGATGGATTGGAAAAGAAATACTGGAAGACCATTAAGACCGGCAGAACCCACCTACAGGATGCGGTTCCGCTGACCTTCGGACAGGAAGTCAGCGGCTGGAAATCCATGATGGAACACAGTCTGGAGAATATTCGGAGAACGCTTCCATCTTTGAAGGAAATCGCGCTAGGGGGCACGGCAGTAGGTACCGGATTGAATGCGCCGAAGGGCTTTGCGGAATCGGCAGTGGAGAATTTGAATAAGCTGACTGGCAAGGACTTCGTTACCGCACCGAATAAGTTCCACGCCCTCTCTTCAAAGGATGCTTATGTGGCGGCTCACGGCGCGCTAAAAGGCCTGGCGGCAGATTTGATGAAGATGGCCAACGATATTCGCTGGCTAGCCAGCGGTCCGAGATGTGGAATGGGAGAAATCACCATTCCGGCCAATGAACCGGGCAGTTC
>JBNMGJ010000264.1:0-1973 GCA_050872185.1 Mogibacterium sp. | reverse complement strand
TCCGTATCCCACGCCACTTTGATGGCCGATCGGATGGCGGATTCCACTACGCTGACCGATGTATTGTTTCTCTTCGCAACTTCCGGATAGATATCCTTTGTAAGGGCGATATTCTCTTCTCGATGTTCCCATATCATCAGAATACAGTCGTAGAGATAGGATGTTCCTTTCTTGCTTACCGACATATTACACGTCTGCATGAAATCCCCCGCATTTTCAATCAAATCCCTTCGTTTCTTCGAACTCTTAATGCTATCGTAAGTTATGATGGTCGCATTTTCTCTCACCACTTCAGGAATATCATCCTCGTTATGCAAGGTCAGTACGAGTGTGCGGTTTTCCGACTTCCGCAGTGATTTCAATAGTTCGTTCATAAAATAATCGCTTTTCTCCAATGAACTTTTCAACTCAGAACGTTCATCCATTTTTTGCTCCTGTCTACACCGTAATTTGGCCCTTCATCTTCTCAAATGTGGCCTCCCCGATGCCTTTTACATTCTTAATATCTTCAATACTATTGAACCTTGCACCGTTTCTGTATTCGACAATTCTTTGAGCAATTACAGTTCCAACGCCAGGTATCGCTGTCAATTCGCTTGCTGATGCCTGATTGATATTAATTTTGCCCTGTGTGGATCCACCGCTGGACTCCGCGCTATCGGAAGCACCTTCAGTATTTCCACCTGTTCCCCCGTTTTCTCCTTTCTTCGGAATTATAATCTTCGCACCGTCTTCCACGTAAGACGCCTGATTAATGGCATCCAGATCTGCATTTTTCGTTAAGCCACCTGCTTTATCAATCAGAAACACAAGTCTTGTTTTTGACTTCACCTTGTAGACACCAGGGTTCTTTACGGCTCCGCTAATATCTACGTAATATTCTTTTACCTGCTCTTCTGTGGTTGATGTGTTTTTTTCCGCAGTATCCAGACTAATTTCGTTGGCGCTATTCTGCCTGATGCTAACGATTATAGTTAAGATAACTATACCCAAAACCAGCGCAATTTTAAATACTAATTTCGTATTTTTCCGATATATTTCTTTAATTCTATTGGTATTCATGAAGTTTCCTCCTTGCACCAA
Source organism: Mogibacterium sp. (assembly GCA_050872185.1). Taxonomy (GTDB): domain Bacteria; phylum Bacillota; class Clostridia; order Peptostreptococcales; family Anaerovoracaceae; genus Mogibacterium_A. Next base: position 890 of record JBNMGJ010000264.1, on the reverse strand, counting down.
TCTTAAATGATTTCCTTCCCATTCGCAAAGCACCGCGTTTCCACCAATCCGGCCCTGCCTACAGTCAAAACATATATGGAAATCATTAATATTCGTTTAATTCATCGGTTTTTTCCGGTAAAAAAATACCGCAGAACGATAAATCGTTCTGCGGCTTCGTGCGAATACTACTTCCGGCTAGTCGTCAAAATACTCGAACTCGTAGTCCTCGATACGGACCGTATCTCCTTCTTGGAGTCCCAGCTCTTTGAGCATTTCGATACCTCCCTTATTCTGAATGTATCGGTACAGGTAACGCATGGATCCCACGTCGTTGAAGTTAGTGGAACGAAAAATCTTAAGAAGCTGTCCACCAGTAAGCTCGTACGCGCCATCCTCCGCCACGAAAGCATCCAGCTTCTTGTAATCCTCATCGTAGTCATCCTTTTCGAAGTCGAAGAGTTCAATTTCCTCTTCCTCCGGTGCCACGAAGTTCTCCACGCAGTTCAGCGCTTCGTTCAAAAGCTCCTGAATCCCCTGACGAGTTGCAGCGGAAATCGGGAATACCTTCCGCCCTTCCTTCTCCATGTAGTCCATGAATTCTTTCAGTTTCTCGTCATCCGTTACTAAATCAATCTTGTTGGCGGCAACAATCTGAGTTTTCTTCAGAAGTGCCGGATCGTACTGAGCCAGCTCCGCATTGATTTTCTGATAATCCTCAATGGGATCTCTGCCTTCACTTCCCGAAACATCGATGACATGAATCAGCACTTTCGTCCGCTCAATATGCTTAAGAAAGCGAATTCCCAAGCCAAATCCCATATGGGCGCCTTCGATAATTCCGGCGATATCTGCCATAACGAAGGTCTTATCGTGAATATTAACTACCCCCATGTTCGGATCAATGGTGG
>JBNMGJ010000209.1:0-3203 GCA_050872185.1 Mogibacterium sp. | reverse complement strand
GAATTCCACTGGACGACTTGTTCGTAAGAGACGAACTCAAGGAGGCGGGGTGACGATAGATAGAAAGTAAGTAGATGGCAGGGGCACCACAGATGGAAAGAAAAGGAAATTAATAAAGGGACGCCAAAGGGAACCTATAAGGTAACCGTATCCGCAACCAAATCCACCAACTACAAGGCGGCAAGCAAGACCATCACGGTGAAGGTTGCGTAGAAAAGTTGCAGCGAGAGTATCTGATAGTACTGAATCGAAGAAGGGGTTATCGCATTTGATGTGTGCGACACCCCCCTTTTAATATGAAAATAAATTTGCGGAGCCCTCCCCCTCCCATCAAAATAATCGATATAAATCAATCTGAATTTGTGGTAGAATAATAAATTGAAAGAATAGATTTTTTTGCTTTTTGGAAAACCAAATCGACAGAATTGTGGATTGAATACAGGATAGTTAAGACGTTATGAATCAAGCAGTTGTTGTTTTTACAAGAATACCGGAGGCCGGAAAGACCAAGACCCGGCTGATGCCCTATTACACGCCGGAGGAGTGTGCTGGCTTGCATATGGCTTTTTTACAGGATATTTCGAAGGCACTGGAAGATACCATTGCGGACGTGTACGTAGCGTACACGGGAGGCGGCGCCTATGGGGAAGCGTTTCGGACGCTGTTTCCGGGGGCGGAGTTCTTCCCTCAGGACGGAGAGGGCCTGGGAGAGCGGATGTACAATGCGCTATCCCATGTGCTTTCCGTGGGATACGAGCGGTGCATTCTGATTGGAAGTGATGTGCCCTATGCGAATAAGGTGGATTTCAATAGGGCTTTCACCAGCCTTCGAGAGAAGGATTACGTGCTGGGCCCTACGGAGGATGGCGGGTATTGGCTTATCGGGGCCAGAGCCGGGGAAGAGCGGATGATGAAGCCGATGTTTTCCCTCAGCGAATACAGCCACTCTCAGGTGCTTTCGGACACGCTGGATATGATTCCCAGCTGGAAGACCTATGCTCTATTGGAAGAGAAGTACGATATCGACACCATCGAGGATTTGCTTCTGTTCCGAGAGGAGTCCACGGGCGTTACTCAGGCTTCCCAGGCTTTCCTGGCGGAACATCATGTGATTTCCGTCATCGTGCCGATTTACAATGAAGTGGCGATGATTCAGCCCTTCCTGGAACAGCTTCAGAAGCTTCAGAATCGGTGCGAGGTGATTTTCGTGGACGGCGGCAGTACGGATGGAAGCACCGCGGTGCTTCGAGAGGCAGCGGCTTCCGGCGCAGGAATCCGACTGATTGAGAGTGAGAAGGGCCGGGGACCACAGCTGAACGCAGGGGCGGATGCGGCCAACGGGGACGTGCTGTTCTTCCTACACGTGGACTCGGAGCTTCCAGAAGATCCGGTAAAAGAAATTTCCCATGTCCTCAAGAATTACAAAGCCGGATGCTTTGGCATTGCCTTCCACAGCCGGAACTTCTTTATGTGGACCAACAAGGTGCTGTCCAACCGAAGGGCGGCGAAGGGGATTATGTTCGGAGACCAGGGAATCTTCATCCTTCGGGATCTTTTCTATGAGGTTGGCATGTTCCCAGACATTCCGATTATGGAAGATTATCAGTTCTCACTGAACCTGCAAGCGATGGGAGTTCCGACGGGGATGACAGAGAATACACTGTACGCTTCCGACCGCAGATACCGAGGCGGCACGATTCAGAAGCTCCGTCTAATGAAACACATGGCGGACCTTCGGAGAAGGTACCGGAAAGGGGAATCCCCGGAGAAGCTTCTGGAGGAATACCCGGATATCCGATAATTCAGTAGTTGGAACGAACTACGCAGATGATAGACAGCAGAGTGGAAAAACGACAGAAACGAGGTGACAGAAATGGAAGTCAGCAAGAAGAAATTGGAGTCCGCTACCGGAAAGCGGCGGAAGTATATCTACGAATCCAGATACCAGCAGATTGCGGTGGAGCTGGCGCAGAAAATTGCCGACGGATGGTATACGGTAGGGGAGAAAATCAGCGCTCGGTCTACCCTGGCCAGCAAGTACAACGTGTCTCCGGAAACCGCTCGGAAGGCTGTGAACATCCTGGTGGATTTGGGAATCGTAACGATTCGCCAGGGCAGTGGTACCTATGTGGCTTCTCGCGAGAAGGCCCATCTTTTCGTGGAACGGTACCAGAACACCGTGTCCATGCAGGAGATTCGCAGCGAAATCTCAGAATGTGTTAGCCGCCAGCAGGAGGAACTGGATCACCTGTCCAAGCTGCTTAAGACCCTGGTGGGGCAGACGAAGCGAAGCCACTCCACGGCATCCTTCGTTCCTTATGATATCCGCATCGACGAACACTGCGCATATCTGGGAAAATCCATCGGCGAGCTGAACATATGGCAGCAGACCGGTGCCACCATTGTGGCAATCAAGAGGGATACGGACTTCGTGATTTCCCCAGGACCTTACGAACGCATCAACAAGGATGACGTCATCCTGTTCGTGGGAAATGAGCTGTCCAAGCAGCGGATGAACAACCTCTTTGATATCATTGAGGACCGGGAGGAGGACGAATAGTATGAAGACGGCCATGAGTACCCTCTGCTATATCGAAGGAGAGGTGAATGGCGCGGATTCCTACCTCATGCTTCACCGCGTCACGAAGAAGAACGACATCAATCACGACAAATGGATTGGCGTCGGTGGCCACTTTGAAGCGGCGGAGAGCCCGGAAGAGTGCATTCTTCGGGAGACCTTGGAAGAAACGGGATATACGCTGACGGATTACCGGTTCCGGGGTCTGGTGACCTTCTGCTATGGGGATGAGGTGACGGAATACATGCATCTTTTCACCGCAACCGGATTCACGGGAGAGCCGATTCCCTGCGATGAAGGAGTGCTGGAATGGGTTCCGAAGAAAGAGGTTCCGCATCTAGAGCTTTGGGAAGGAGACCGGATTTTCCTGAACCTTCTGACGGAGAGTTCCCAGTTCTTTTCGCTAAAACTAGTCTACGCCCTGGACGATACTTTGGAGTATGTATCGTTGAACGGAAAAGACATGGATTTCCGGAAGTACCTGGATGAAATCCGCGTTCGTTAGTGCGGAGAATATTTTTACAAAGTTGAGGAAATAGAATGAATATATTGGTTCTTAGCGATACCCACGGGGAAATTCAGAAAGCCCTGGAGATGGTGAAACGGGTATCCGCCGGAATGAAAG
>JBNMGJ010000128.1:0-5425 GCA_050872185.1 Mogibacterium sp. | reverse complement strand
TTCCTGATCCGACCTACCGGACGGATCTACGCCCCACACGTTCTCCGCAAAGCGAACGAATTTCGGAAGCCCATAGGACATGATGTGACGATAGTACGGCAGAGATACGGCTGCCAGCGTCATACCATGGGTAGCATTGGTGTTGCCACCGACCGCCTGGCCCAGCATGTGTACCATCCAGTCGGTGGACTTTCCCTTGGCAACCAGCGTGTTCAGCGCCCAGGTTGCAGTCCACATGATGTTGCTTCTGGCCTCGTAATTCTGCGGATCCTCTACTGCAATTCGGCTGGAGTGAAGCACAGAACGCATCAATCCCTCGCTAATGTAATCGCTGGTATTGTCATCCTCACCGGAGAAGTACTGCTCGCAGATGTGATTAAAGATATCGTAGATACCGGATACCATCTGGTATTTCGGCAAAGTCATGGTGTATCTTGGATTCAGAATAGAGAATCTCGGCATAATCTTCTCATCCTGGAATACGTGGCCAATCTTCTGATGGGTCTTGGAATTGGTGATAACCGCACCTGCATTCATCTCGGAACCCGTTCCCACCATGGTCAGCACGCAGCCCACTGGAACCGTCTCACACTCTGGTTCCTTGAAGTCAATATAATACTCCTGCCATGGATCTTTGTCGCAGTGAACGGATACGGAAACGGCTTTGGAATAGTCACAGACGGAGCCTCCGCCTACAGCCAGCAGCAAATCCACATTGTGTTTTCGGGCAATCTCCACTCCTTCGTACAGCTTATCCAGGGTCGGATTCGGCATCACGCCGGCAATCTCCGCCACATTCTTGCCATTAGCCTTCAGAATCTCCATCACGTCATCGTAGATTCCGTTCTTCTTGATGGAGCCGCCGCCATATACCAGCACCACGTTCTTCCCGTACTTCGGCAGTTCCTTGTTCAGATACTGGAGAGAATCCTCTCCGAAATACAGCTTCGTCGGATTGCAATATTCAAAATTACCTAACATGTCGTCCTCCTTCTTTCGCTAAAAGCAGCTTCCTGTCCCCCTGACACTTCCGGTTATTCTTCTGTCAAATTCTCGTATTGCAACCGGAAGTGTTTCCGGACAGGTTTGCATTATGTAATTCCTTTTATCTAATGGTAATACCTAGAGCTAACTTTAGGTCAAGGGCTAATTGTGCATTTCTGGAGATACATTATCTTCTTTTACAATCCAAGGCCCTTCACCCAATCGATAACCGTGGACTCTGACGCTCCGGATTCGAATCGCTGTCCATCTTTCCAAGTTCCGGTTCCCGCCATCTTGGCGAGATTCGAACCGCTGTCTCCCAGTCCAGAAGATGCAGAGGTGGCGAAAGGAATCACCGTCTTTCCAGTAAAATCATTGTTCTTCACGAACTCATTCACCGGCCATGCAGCGTCTCCCCACCAGATAGGGTATCCCAAGAAAACCGTATTGTAATTATCCCAATTGTCCGGTGTATCCTTCTCCAGAGGAATTTCCTGAAGGGATTCGTCTTCATGCTCCTTGTTCACCCGGCTGCTGTTCTGATTCCAATCCAAATCCGCTTCGGTGTACGGATCCTTCGGTGTTAACTGAAAGGTTTCAGCATTCAGATCATCGGCAATATATTTCGCCACTGCTTCTGTGTTTCCGGTGGCAGAAAAATACACGACAATCGCTTTGCTATCCTTCTGCTTGTCTGTCTCTGACGTGGTTGTCGATTTCGAATCGCTAGAACTTCCGCAGGCTGCCATTCCCAGAATCATTCCTGCCCCTAGCATCACCGCTAGAATTTTCTTAACTCGTTTCATTGGAACTCCTTTCGTTACTGTAGTGTTCTGTAAATGATGTTGTTACAGGTATTATAATCGCTCTATTTCCGGATTACGAATACCTGTTTCTCATGAGAAATTATGCCTGGAAGGCATTCCTTCCTGATGCATTCCTATGGTACACTGCGGTAGTTACTATCGGTCAATAGGGAGTTCGTATAATTTTATTTTTTAGTTAAGTATCTTTTTAGCAAGAATGTACAATAGTAAGGGAATGTATATAGATTATCATTCACGCCTATGTTTCCTGCACACAATTTGATTCCATAAGAAATATCATCATATTTCTCACTCGCTATTAGTGTCTTTATAGACTTAGATTTCCCATTTTTAGATTTTACTTCCAGTGGAACTAAATTATCTGCCGTTCTCACAAAGAAATCCTGCTCTAAAGTAGCATTTTCTTTTTTATAGTAGTAGAGTCCATATCCGGATTTCACCAACGCCTCTGCAACAATACTTTCATACAGAGCCCCCTTATACACACCTAAGTTCTTATTCGCTCGTAAATCTTCCTGTGCTTCATCATCAAGAAGTGCCACAAAAAGCCCTGTATCACAAAAGTACATTTTAAACTTGTTGGAATCAAAGTTTCCTTTCAATGGTAGTTCTGCGCCAAGCAAACAGTAACAAAGGTTAACCATCCCAGCATCTTCCAACCATTCAACGCAACCTCTATAATCCTTGAATCTCGCACCTTTTTCTACTTTTGAAAGCTGGAATTTTTTGTTTTCCTTCGCAAGTTGAACTGGAATACTATTAAATACATTGAGTATCCTTGTTTGATCCAACCCTTCCGCATATTTACGAATATCTTCTTTGTAATCTGCAATCAGCTGTCTTTGAATTTCTAAAGTTCCTTCGAAGGTCTTATTTTCTATAAATTCTCTCACAACTGCTGGCATCCCGCCCAATATACAGTAGTCCATAAACAATTCCGAATATACTTTATGTTCAAGTTCTGAAAATGCAGTATGATTTTCCATGTGCTCAAGCATGTCTTCTATAACTGCATCATCGTATCCTCTCGCCCATAGGAACTCTTCGAAATCCAGTGAGTACATATCATAGTCCGTTTTGTATCCAACACTGTTACTTTCAATCTCGCGATAATTGATTCCAAGCAGAGAACCCGAACATATCACATCAAATCGGCCATCTATTTTAAAGAATTTAAGAGATGTAGCGATTTTCGGATACTCTTGAATTTCATCAAAGAAAATTAACGTCTTGCCTGGAACAAATCTATAAGATGGATCAATCAGCGATATATTTTTAATTATTGTGTCCACATCATAACCATCATTTGCAATCATTTTATATTTTTCAGAAAGCACGAAGTTTATTTCTATGAGGCTTTCATAATTTTCTTCCGCAAATTTTTTGACGGACTCTGTCTTGCCTATTTGGCGGGGTCCTTTTATGATTAAAGGCTTTCTATTTTTATTTGCTTTCCAATTTATGAGATAATTGTCTATTTTTCGTTTTAAATACATAGCTCTCCCCTTTCTCTTCTTACTTTCTTATATTATACACAAATTAAAGAAAAATGTAGCATCATTTCTCATTTTCATGAGCGAATATTTCAGAAATCAAACACTTTCATGAGCGAATATTCTAAAAGTTACACACTTTTATGAATTCATGCTATCGAATTTGGGCAATAGAAAATCGGGTAGCCGAAGCGCTACCCGACAATAATTGATGGAATTCTCCATTAGTCGATGAATTTGATAGCCGTGCCATAGGCCAGCATCTCCGCTGCCCCCTGCATGATGGCCGAAGATCCGAACCGAAGTCCGATGATGGCGTCCGCACCCAAAGCTTCCGCTTCCTTAATCATCCTTTCCACAGCCACTCTTCTGGCGTCGTCCATCATTTCCGTGTATCCAGCAATCTCACCGCCCACAATGGTCTTCATGCCCGCCATGAAATCCCGGCCGATATTCTTGCTTTCCACCACCGTGCCTTTTACCATCTCCAGCACTTCGTAATTTCTTCCCGGATAAGTTTCCAATGTAATCAATTTCATATCGCACCTCCGATATTCGATTTTGGCAAAAATGTTTTCTTACGCTCATTATGTCGGAGTCGTTTCAATCTGTACAGTCCTTTACTGATTTAGAATCCCAATATCTGAAGAAGCGACTCGCAGCCGTCTCGGACATCTCGGAACGTTTCGTCGAAATTGCCGGTATACCAAGGATCGGCGATGTTTCTTTTTACCCCAGTAAAAGCAAGCAGGAGACTCATCTTATGATTCGGGTCTCCCCCTGTGATGCGGTTCATGTTCCGAAGGTTCTGCTCATCCATCCCGATAAGATAGTCGTACTGCTCGTAATCGGCCGCGGTCATCTGAACCGCTCGATGAGGAATCACCGTAATCCCTTCTGCCTCAAGCTTCCGGACGGTTCCGGGATGTACCGGATTGCCGATTTCCTCCCTGCTAGTGGCAGCGGAATCGATATGAAACTGGTCGGTCAGATTTCGTTCATTCACCATGTGCTGCATCACGCTCTGAGCCATGGTGCTTCGACAGATATTGCCGTGGCAGATGAAAAGTATTTTTACCATTGTTGTATAACCTCGCATTTTCTTGTTTTTCGATAAAGCCCGTATAATGGTGTAAATTAGAAAATAAAAAATGAGCCATTCGCTCAACCTTTAGGTATAATGTAGGTTAGCTAAATCAACAATACCAAGGAGGTTTATACAAATGGCTCAACTTAATATTACATTGAATCAGGAAGAAATTCTACTATTGCTTTCAAAAGATCGTGATCAGGCGTTCCGTACATTTTTGCCATGTCTATAACTCCTATTCTTCTTCACATTTTTATGGGTTAAGCGTTTATGCCGGAAGGGAACTCCTTCACCGGATGCAATCCGCAAACTGCTTTTGAAATGATTTTCGAAAGCATTTCCCTTCCGGAGGACGCACATACTTGTCAAAGTATATAAGTGCGCTCTTCTGCTTTCAGCATCAGAGAACTGCCTACTCGAACGGTAATTCTTCGCCTTCCGACACACTCATAAATCCCTCCTTATCTTTTTCCTCACTCGGATCTGTACCATAATCTTTTTTGCTTTCCGCAAAATAATGTTCTTCTACGACAACATTGGTAGCATATACTTTACTGCCTTCATGATGGGTGTAGCTTCCTGTCTGAATACGTCCGCTTATCGCTATTCGCATTCCATTTTTCAAGTACTTTTCGGAAAACTCTGTATTTTTTCCAAAGGTCACACAGGAAATAAAATCTGTATTCCGTTCTTTTTCATATCTGCGCTCAACCGCTAACGTATACCTTGCCATTGGCGTATTGTTCTCATCCTGCAAATATTTCAGCTCCGGATCTGATAAAGCCCGTATAATGGTGTAAATTAGAAAATAAAAAATGAGCCATTCGCTCAACCTTTAGGTATAATGTAGGTTAGCTAAATCAACAATACCCAGGAGGTTTATACAAATAGCTCAACTTAATATTACATTGAATCAGGAAGAAATTCTACTATTACTTTCAAAAGATCGCGATCAGGCATTCCGCTCTTTGCTCCAGAACAGTCTGAATAGCATTCTGAAAGCGGAATCCCAGGAACAGCTGCAAGCTGCT
>JBNMGJ010000298.1:0-1322 GCA_050872185.1 Mogibacterium sp. | reverse complement strand
TGAACGCTCAGCAGATGACCAATTCCTTGGCTCAGGCCGTGCTTGAAGTCCAGACCTACAGCTCCCATCGGTGCACGGGTGATGGCATCCAGGTCGATTCCGTTCATCTCTGGGGTAAGGACGGCGTTGTGCATGGCCAGGTGTGCCTTGAGGACATAGGTGTAGTCGTCAATCATTTCCTGAGTCAAAGGTCCTACCGCGATAGTACGGGTGATGTCCGTGGTTCCATCCTTGTACTGACCACCGGAATCCACCAACAGGAAGCCTTCCGGCTGAATTTCAGTATCGGTCTCTGGAGTCGGTGCATAGTGAATGATAGCACCATTCGGGCCGTAACCGGAAATGGTCTCGAAGGACAGGTCGAAGCAGCCATCCTGTTCGAAACGGCAGTTCTGCAGATATGCCGCCGCGCTCAGCTCGGTCTGATGCGGTGTCTCAGCCGCAACATCCTTAATCCACTTGATGAATTTCACCATGGCTACGGCATCCTTCTTGTGGGCATTGAGGGTGCTCTTGATTTCGGTTTCGTTCTTGATGGCCTTCATCATGGCGATTGGAGTCGCTTCGTCCACTTTGTTCATGCCCTCCGGAATTCTCAGGCAGAGCGCATAGTTGGCAGAACCGGAATCCAGCCACAGAGTCTTGGATGCATCCAGTGCAGCGATATCCTGCTCAATCTCATCGTATCCCTTGACGGTGACGAAGGACAAATCCTCCGGCAGTCCATTCTTGAGGGCGCCATCCATAACGTACAGGTTGATGGAATCCTGAGACAGGAGGATGAAGGAGAAGAATACCGGTGTGTAATCGATGTCTGCACCACGGAGGTTCAGAAGCCATGCGTTCTCCATCAGGTCGGTAATCAGCAGGTAGTCGGCGTTCTTTTCGGCCATCGCTTTACGAACGTCGCTGATTTTATCTGTTGCGGACTTACCAGTGGTGGACAATGGAAGCTCGGAGATTTCCGATGGCTGAATTTGCGGACGGTTCGTCCACACCTCATCTACCAGGTCCTTATCCCATTTAATTGTAACACCCAGGGAACCCAAATCCTTCTCCAGGGAAGCTCCGTAATATCCTGGTACTACTTTGCCATCAAATCCCAGTGTGTATCCGCCTTTCTTCTTTGCCAGGTCAATCAGGAATTCCTCTACGGTTGGAACGCCCGGCTCCGCCATTCTCATCAGCTGAATTTCACTGCCAGCCAGCTGCTGCTCTGCCTGCAGGAAATAACGACCATCGGTCCAGAGATAAGCGCCTTCATCGTCCACGATGAGCTCTCCGGATTCTCCGGTCAGACCGCTCATGAATTCACGAGCCTT
>JBNMGJ010000195.1:0-3521 GCA_050872185.1 Mogibacterium sp. | reverse complement strand
TACCGGCAATAGATACCCTGACCAAAGAGAATGTATTCGTCATGACCAAAACCTGGGCCATCACTCAGGCTGTTCGTCCACTGCGGATTCTGCTTCTGAACCTGATGCCGACCAAGATTGATACCGAAACTCAGCTGGCGCGCCTTCTGGGAAACACTCCGCTGCAGATTGAGCTGGAACTGCTGCAGACAGCCACCCACAAGGCCCACAACGTGTCTCAGGAGCACATGATTGCCTTCTACAAGACTTTTAGTGAGATTCAGGACGAATATTACGACGGAATGATTATCACCGGTGCGCCGGTGGAAAAGATGCCCTTCGAGGAAGTGGATTATTGGGAAGAACTCTGCGAAATCATGGAGTGGTCCAAGACCCACGTCCACAGCACCTTCCACATCTGCTGGGGTGCTCAGGCCGGCCTCTACTACCACTACGGCATTCAGAAACACATGCTGCCAAAGAAGCTGTCCGGCGTGTACAAGCACCACCTGGATCAGAAGCACGGCATGCTTTTCCGGGGATTTGACGATGAATTCTACGTTCCCCATTCCCGGAACACCACCGTGTATCGGGAAGATATTGAAGCGGTTCCGGATTTGAAAATTCTGGCGTCTTCTGAGGAGGCGGGGGTGTTCTGCGTCAAGTCGAAGAACGACCGACAGATTTTCGTCACCGGCCACTCCGAGTACGACTGGAATACACTGCTCAAAGAGTATTTGCGGGACAAGAATGCGGGTCTGAACCCAGAGGTACCGGACCACTACTTCCCAGATGATGACGATACCAAGACGCCAATCGTTACCTGGAGATCTTGTGCGAATCTGATTTATTCCAACTGGATTAACTATTTCGTATATCAGTCTACACCGTACGATGTTCACATGATTGACAACGAGGATCTGGCACCGGTGCTTCAAAACAATTCGAACTTGACCGTGGCCAAGTTCGGCGGCTCTTCGCTGGCAGATACGGAGAAATTCCGGCAGGTGAAGAAGATTGTGCAGGGGGATTCGGCAAGACGGTTCATTGTGGCTTCGGCTTCGGGAAGAAGTGTGGAAAATACGGTAAAAGTAACCGACCTTCTCATCGAAGGTGTCCGGAATCCGGAGAAGTTCCAGGAGAACTTGGATATTATTTCTGCAAGATACTGTAAGATTGCAGAGGATTTGGATCTTCCCGTGGACGTTTCCGGCGGAATGCGTGCTATTGAATCTGAGTATCATAGAATCCTGTCCGAAGGAGGAGACCCGCTTCCGTATGTGGCTAGCCGAGGGGAATACCTCTGTGCGAAGCTGTTGGCCGAGTACCTAGGTTACGAATATGTAGATGCAGAAGAGATCATCTTCTTCCGAGAGGATGGAAGCTTAGACCTGGAGAAGACCCGGGATTCCATTGCTCACGTGCTTTCTGGCAAGGAACATGCGGTAATTCCAGGTTATTACGGGAAGTCGGCAAAAGGGGGAATCCAGACCTTCTCCCGGGGTGGATCGGATATTACCGGTTCTCTGGTGGCAGAGGCACTTAAAGCAGATTTGTACGAGAACTGGACCGATGTTCCGGGAATGCTGATGGCAGATCCGAAGGTGGTGAAGAATCCACTGTCCGTTCCGGTCATCAACTATAGAGAACTTCGCGAGCTTTCCCTCTGCGGCGCCGAAGTCCTGCATGAAGATGCGGTGGCACCGGCAAGAAGAAGGGGCATTCCGATTAACATCCGGAGCACCTCGGAGCCGGAGAAGCCGGGAACCCTTATCGTGAAGAACGCAGATTTTTACCAGACCATTCTGGATATTTCCGGAATTTCCGGCCGCACCGGATACTCCTCGGTGCTCATCGAGAAGGAGCGGCTGACAGAGAAGCCGTCCATGAAGACAGAAATCGATCAGATTTTCCATCGCCATGGGCTGGAGATTTCCGCAGAGCAGATTGCACTGGATTCCGTGTCTCTGGTGGTGAACGCAGCGGCTCTCAAGGATTGCGAAGACGAAATTATTCAGGAGATTACTGAGCTGACGGGAGCGGAGAATATCGACATCTCCACCGGACTGGCTACCATCGCTGTGGTGGGACGGAACATCAGCAAGACTGTATCCGTTTCCCTACGAATCTTCGAAGCGTTGGCCAACGAGCGCATTAACCTGCGTTTTGTGGACCACGGTGCCGAACGAATCAGCATGCAGATTGGCGTCAGCGAGTCGGACTACAAGAGTGCCATCCGGGCCATCTACCGGGCATTTACCAATATGCCACAGCTTACGGAAGCGTAATGAAAAAGGCGAAGTGATGCCGGTCACTTCGCCTCTTTGTGTGGTTTTGGGGTATAAGAAAAGAGACATTTCCGAATCCTTTCGAAAATGCCTCACAACACTCTAATTATACCACTAAAAAATTTTAAAATTAAGACTGTTTTTCAAAGTTTTTCAGAGCTATTATATAGCCAAGATAAGAAAGAAGTCAGAAACAAGAGACAAGCCGAAAGGCTTTAGATATATAAACATATATCTTGAGAGACTTCGGAATTGGAGGAAGGACCAATGGGTAAGGCAAGCAGATAGACTCATCTGAAACAAGTCAAATCGCAGTAATGCAGAAACCGGAGGTACAGACCACCATAATAAGGTAGCGGATAGCTGGTCCGTAACAGCGAATTGCTTTAGGAAAGGAGGGAGACCAAAGGAAAAGCGTTAACAGACAGGCTGGTCTGAAAGAAAGCCAAAGAGCTGAACCAGTAGAGTACAAAGAGAAACGATGTTCAGCAGAAAGTCGAGGATAGACCAACAGCATAGCTTAAGAAATAGGAGCTGACCTGACAATCAGCAATCGCAATAAGCAGAAATTGGAGGATGGTCCGAAGGACAGGTTAGTTGAAGAAGGCATATCTGTAAATGAGCCGATAGAAGTTATTTCAAATCAAGTACCGGAGGATAGACCGAAAGCTTAGAAGAAAACAGGAGCTGACCTGACAATCAGCAAATCGCGATACGCAGAATAGGGAGGACAGACCGAAAGAAATATCAAACGGTGGCTGACCGAAAGACAGCAAATCGCAATATGCAGAATGTGGAGGATAGACCAACAGCATAGTTAAGAAATGGCGACTGACCAGAGAACCAGCAAATCGCGAAAGCAGAAAGTCGAGGATAGACCAATGGGTAAGAAAGAAGAAGGTATCCGAAGATAGTTAAGCCGCAAGTCGAAGCTGACACAGCTTAAGAATATAGAATAGATGCAAAGGGCGGATAGAAAGTACAGAAGGATATCGAAGAAAAGAAAGAGGAAAAGTAAATAATGATTGAAGAAATGAAGTAAGAACCAGGTGGCGAGAGTGAAGCACCTGGTTCTTTTGATGTGGGAAGTTCTTCGCTGACCGCTGATTGCAATCCTTCCGCGGAATCCGTATAATATTTAATTGGGTGTGAATGTTTTGTGACATTTCAGATAAGTACATTAGATAGGGGATATAATCATGTCAGACAAATCCGTTGCAGCACTTCGAGCGGAAAGCCCGTACAGTGCCGTCC
>JBNMGJ010000191.1:0-3549 GCA_050872185.1 Mogibacterium sp. | reverse complement strand
CGAATCATTCGGGAACTGCCGGAAAGGCCACGCATGATGATGATTTTCACCAGCTGCATCCACCACTTTATGGCGGTGAATTACCAACGGGTGTACCGGATTTTGGCCCAGGAATTCCCAGACATCGACTTTGTAGACTGCTATATGGATCCGATCATGCGGCGAACCAGTCCCGTGGTGCCTTCTCTGTGGCGTCAGATGCACCGGGTGCTTCATTTTACCCAGGAGAAGAACCCTAGGCAGGTAAATTACCTGGGAAATTGTTTTCCCCACACCGGTGAATACTGCGACCTGACGGCCCATCTGGAGAAGAACGGGGTCCGCCACCTGGAAGCAAACAGCTGCAAGGACTACGAAGAATTCCTCTCCATGGCGGAATCCTCCGTCAACTTCCTGTTCCACGCCACCGGCATGGCGGCAGCCAAGGACCTTTCCGTCCGGCAGAAACAGCCCTATCTGAAACTCCGCCCTGGCTATAGCTACCGAGAGTTCGACGAGGATCTGGCGATTGCTTCGAACACGCTGAAGATTCCGGCTCCATCCAGCGAAGAATTGGAGCGGGCCCAGCAGATTACAGAGGCCAAAGTTCGGGATGCACAGGCGGAAATCGGAAGCATCCCCATTTCCATCGACTACACCGCGGTGGACTGTCCGCTAGAGCTGGCGCTGTACCTTCTCCATCACGGTTTCCAGGTGGAATCGGTAATGGTGGACCACTTCACCGAAGGGGAGGAAATCTTCCGGCAACTTCAGGCAGAAGCTCCGAAACTTCGAATCTACGAAACCTACGGATGGAACATTCGGAAGATGCCTCGGGGCCACGAGGGAAAGATTCTTTGTATCGGCCAGAAAAGCGCCTACTTCATGGACTCGGACTACTTTGTCAACGAGGTAGAGAACGCCGGCATGTACGGCTACCTTGGAATTCAGCGGCTGATGAATTTGATGCTGGATGCCTTCCGAAACCCGAAGCCCATGAAGGATTTAGTACAGATCAAAGGATGGGAGTGTGGCCATTGTGAGTGATTATCAGACACATGTTTTTACCAGCACATACACGGCGGACGTATCCGGCGTGTGTTCCGCTATGTATGAATTAGGGGGTATGACCATCATCCACGATCCCTCCGGCTGCAACTCCACCTATTCCACCCACGACGAGCCCCGCTGGTTCGATTCCGACAGCCTGATGTTCGTCTCCGGTTTGGATGAGATGACCGCCGTTCTCGGAGACGATACGGTGCTTCTGAAGGATGCCGCCGCTGCCGCCGCCGACCTAAAGCCCCGGTTCATCACCCTGTGCAGCGGATCCATCCCCCACATCATCTCCTTCGACTGCAAAGGGGTGGCCCACCTACTGGAGAAGGAAACCGGCATTCCCGTGCTTCCCGTAGTCACCACCGGCAACCGTTCTTATTTGAACGGCGTGGGCGCTGCCTTGACAGAGTGGATTAAGCGGTTCGGAAATCCGGAGGAATCCCCTTATCGAAACGAGACCCCTGTGCTTTCCGTGAACCTTCTGGGGGTCACCCCCCTGGATTTCTCCGTGAACGGTAATGTAAAAGCACTTCAGGCCGCCTTTGAGAATTCCGGCATTCCCGTGAACTGCTGTGCCGCCATGGGAGAATCCTTCGATTCCCTGTCCCACATTTTCCGGGGTGCCGTGAACGTGGTGGTCTCCTCCGCCGGAAGACGACCGGCTCGGTACATGGAGCAGGTGGCAGGAATTCCCCGAGTGGAAGGACTTCCCATTGGTTCCGATGCACACAGTCAGCTGATTTCCCTGGTGCAGGAAGCTTTCCAGGCAAAAATAACCTCCGCCCCCGCCCAGGACACCGGTAAATCCACCGGTTCTTCTTTGCGAGATCTTCTTTCTAAGAAAAAGGTAGAATCCGTTCCTTCCCTGAGCGCGCAGAATCCGGTCCACCCGCGCTGGGATATTCCGGAGGGTCAGATTCTGATCATCGGAGAAGAAGTATTTGGCCAATCCTTGGCCTACGCCATCAATCAGCTTCCAAAGCCGGATCGTCAAGGGCTTTCTGCCTATGCGGTATGGCCGGATACGGATCACGGATTCCCAGAGGAGGAACTGATTCACCTGATTCGAAAATCCCAGATTGTCATCGGGGATCCCCTGTATCAGGTAATCCCCCGCAGTGCAGATACCCATTTCGTGGATTTCCCACACGAGGCCTACTCTGGAAGAATCTACCGGAAGGATATTCCGGTTTTTGCTGGCCCAGAGTTCAGTGTGGCTGAACTAATTTCGAATAAAAATCTATAAGACAAAACACCTCGTCCACCTATACGGAGTTTTCCGGTGGGGGCAAGGTGTTTTTTTAATCCTCCCCGGAAGTCTGGACGGCCAGGCTTTTATTTTTACAATATTTTGGTTTTAGTAATAAAAATTTTGGTTTAATTTGTGTACATAGTATATTTTCTGTTGCAATCTACAATTTCAAGAGTATAATATAGTACATCGAAACAAAATGAATGATATAGGTTGGAAGGAGAAAAGAAAATGAATAATCGTAAAGTTGGAATCGTTGGTGTCGGTCACGTAGGAGCTCATGTCGCATATAGCCTGGCAATCCAGGGAATCGTCGATGAGCTGGTACTTGTGGACACGAACAAAGAACGGGTGGAAAGTGAATGTCAGGATATGCTGGATGCGCTCCCTCACATGCCGCATCGCACGAGAGTGTGGATTGGGGACTACGAAGATCTGGCAGACTGCGATGTTATCGTCAACAGTGCCGGCCACATTGAACTCTTGCTGGGTTCGGAAGACCGTTCCAGAGAGCTAAAGTTCACCGTTCCTGCGGTACGCACCTGGGCAGACAGAGTTCGGGAAGCGGGTTTCGACGGAGTGGTCTTAAGCATCAGTAACCCTTGCGATGTAGTTACCCGAGAGATTGCAAAGCACCTGCAGCTTCCGAAGGGAAGAGTTCTGGGAACCGGTACCGGATTGGATTCCGCTAGACTGGTCACTCAGATTGTCAGAAAAACCAATGTGGACCCGAATTCCGTACAGGCATTCATGTTCGGTGAGCACGGAAACTCCATGTTCGCAGCTTGGTCTTGTGCAACGGTGAACGGGCTTCCCATTGACCAGATGGCAAAGCAGGACCCTCGTTGGGATTTCGATCGTCCAGAGGTAGAGCAGCTGGGACGCCACGGTGGTTGGGTCACATTTAGTTGGAAGCACGCCACAGAATACTCCGTTGCCACCACTGCTGCCCGCATGGTCAAGGCCATCCTTCACGATGAGCACGTTCTGATGCCGGCCAGCACAGAATTAACGGGTCAGTATGGGCAGAGCGACGTCTACGCTGGTGTTCCTTGTATCATCGGCAAAGACGGTGTCGAAAGGGTTGTGGAATTTCCTCTTACCGAGGAGGAGCTTTCCAAGTTCAACGACAGTTGCAACGCAATCCGCGCAAACATCGAGATTGCAGATTCGCTGTAGCCAACCTATGTTTCATTTATTATATTATTCGAAGAGAAGAGCGGGAAACCCGAAATCGGATTTCCCGCTCTTCTTTATCT
>JBNMGJ010000016.1:0-16382 GCA_050872185.1 Mogibacterium sp. | reverse complement strand
TTTCTGAGGATCTCCTTCAAGCGGAGAACTCTGAGAAATATAGGCTGTATGGAGAGCTGCTCACGGCCAACATTCATCGGGTGGAACCGGGGGCTGCTGAGGTAACGGTGATCAGCTACTACGATAATCAGCCGGTGACGATTCCCCTAGATGTCAAATTCAGTGCGGCGAAGAATGCGCAGCACTACTTCAAGAAATACTCCAAGGCGAAGACGGCGGTGCACGAGAAGACGCATCAACTGGAAGAAACTTCCGAAGACATTGAATATCTGGAATCCGTGCTGCAAAGTGTGGAGACGGCTACCTCAGTGGATGAGCTGGCTCAGATTCGGGAGGAGCTGGAGGAAACGGGATTTGTTCGGCGCCGTGTTCAGAAGGGATTCCGCCGGAAGAAGGCGAAACCACGTCCGTTAGAATACCAGTTGCCGGATGGCCGCACCGTCTACGTAGGAAGGAACAACAAGGAGAACGACTATCTGACCACGAAGATGGCCGGCAAGCGCGACCTGTGGTTCCACACTAAGGATATTCCGGGATCCCACGTGATTCTTCCGATGGAGCCGGATCAATCTGTTGAGGATCTTCCAGATACGCTGATTTATCAGGTGGCTTCCATCGCCGCTTACCACAGCAAGGCGAAGGAGTCCCAGAACGTTCCGGTGGATTTCGTGCCTGTTCGCTACGTCAAGAAGCCGAGCGGCGCGAAGCCGGGCATGGTGATTTTCACCCACAACACCACCGTGTATGTGGATCCGAAGATACCGGAAGAAAGAAAATAATTGTCGCACATACTAAAATCCTTGAAAATCCGTATACTGTATTGTACGGTTTTTCAAGGATTCAGGGTAGGCACGGGGGATTTACCGGTTACTGGGATTCTTATTTACAGACATTTTGGGACAGTCTCATATTATTTCAGGGATTTTTTTATTCCAATTGCATCTAGCAAATAATTAAAGTAGGTGATTTTATCGTAGATTATTCTGCACTCCACAACCATACCATTTGCAAGATTAATAATCTCTCCATCTTTAGATGCTAAACTATTTTTCTCCGGTTTGATTTTAATCTTAAAATACGGATTTTTTCCACTTCCATCAACAGATATGTCCGTATCAATTTCTTTTACACTCCCATTAATTGTTCCATAAACATTTTCTTGTAACCCGCTTACTGCTACTTTTACTTTGTCTCCAAGTTTGATCCGACTCCGATTTGAGGCAGTTATTGTTGCATCAATTATTATGCCATTATTTATATCTGAAATACTTGCAATAGCGGATCCTTCTTGAATGACCATTCCGTTTGTGTACGTTTCCAACATATGAATCTTCCCAGAAGTATTCGCTCGCACCTCATAATCACTTTTCGTTTTTTTTAATGCAAATATCTGGCTTTCTATGTTATCTACTTCCTGCTGATACTGCTCTTGTACACTTGCTGCAGATTTTATAGCCTCATTTTTGATTTCCTTTCTAGCATTTCTACTATCTTCTTTTGCTTTTTCAATCTGCTTTTTACTATAACCGTACCCCTTCAATGTCTTTTCATCAATAGCTTGCTGCTCCATTTTTGCCCTATATTCTTCGTACTGACTATAATATAATCTGTCATTTTTATTATTTTGACGAAATTGATTATGATTATTTCTAATCGATTCAACAAGCATTGAATATTTTAATACACGTGCTTCATAATTTTTGTGTTGCTTTTGTAACTGTTTAATCTGATTATTTATATCATTGCAGTTTACTTTAAATAAAACCTCTCCTTTTTTTACTCTCTCTCCTTCTTTTATTTTCAAATCATATATTTCGCCACTATGCTCACTCATAACATACGATTTATTTACACCCTGAACAGTGCCATTAGCAATAATTACGTAGGGTTTTGTGGTCTTAACTGACCATGTAAAAATAATGGTGCAGAATGCAAGAATTACAAGTAATATGCAATAAGAAAACTCTGGCATATCTTTTTTATACAAAATGTTGCTATCCCGTAATTCTTCAAATAAAGCTATTCTATCCGACATTTTTTCTCTCCATGAAAATATCAACCATAATTGTTCCATCTTCATTCGAATCCAAATAAACTGTATAACTATCACCTAATAATTCAATATCATTTTCATATGCATAAATTTGAATCTTTTGATATGCGTATTTCATATCTTCTTCAAGTCCATTAAACCTTGCATATAAACAATTGGGTACCACAATACTTTCTTTCATTCGAAATGGTTTGGGAGGATTAAAGCATTCGCTTGCTTGCAACATAAGATCAATTTCTATACTGAACTCTTCCTCAGAGAATCTATTCATATTAGAAAGCTGTATCAATGGTCCTATTTGCTTTATATTGTTCATTTTGAACACATTCTCCATCTTTGCTAACTCCGTTTCCATTGATATTTCTTCAACATAATCATTTCCCTCTATCAGTGAAAACCTCATTATTCTGTTAATCAAAACATTATCTAGGCGTAATGTTTTTCCATCACATATTTCTATTTTGCCCATATCAGCTCCTATTCTTTCTTTCCAAAGTTAAAAACGTACCATCGAAGTCTGATTCAAAATCTAATCCTGGATTGCAACTTTTTATATCATAGAAAATATTAACAAATGCATGCTTACAAAGGTCCTCTCCTTTGAAATATCTTTCAGATACTATTTTCATTTTCTTCTTTTCGGTTGTTTTTATTATCAATTCTATATGTTTTGAATTAAACTGCTTGTTGATTGATAATATCACTTTCTCAATATTCGATATATGCATTTCTGTAACCTTAGTTTGCAATTCAACTACTACATCCTTCGAGTCTATAATACTTATCATTCCGTTTTTTCGAAAAATATGATTCGAAATTCTATTATATATTAATATCAAAGCAACTACTGCAACTATATTATAAATAGTTTTTATTATGTTATTATCCATCAATTCTAAATAATCTGCTAACACCAATACAAAAAAACATATTGGAATTAACATTAAATTAGATAGTCTATAGCATATATACTTAAACGAATATTCTTTCTTATTCATCAACTTTTTCTCCCTTTAAAAATGCCTGTAGCAAAAGTGTTGTTAGCACTTTTGCTACAGATTCATTGTCAGTTAAAACTGTACTCTCTTGTTAAGTCCTGTTTTGTCGTACTTATCAAGCAGATAAGCTACGCCACCGCCTATTGAAAAGCCTGTGACAATACTAAATGCTTCTGCTGCTTTGGATGCATAAGATTTTTTAATTCCAAATTTTGCTGCAACTTTCACAACTCTTGTTACAAATTTCTTTTTTCCGATTTTCGAAACAAGTGCTTTAACTGTACTTGCACCTCCCAATGCTGTTCCAGCAACAAGAATCGCTAAATCCACGCCCTTCTGTACAGTTGATCGACTTAAATTAACTGCATATCCACCGTCAACGTATCTCATCTCATCTTCCTGTAATACAACCGCATTTTGTGGCAAAACAAGTGCATTTACATTATTCATGGTTAGTTTCCTCCTTTCTTAATTTTTTATACATAGTCATGTAGACGTATGTCTATCTATAGGACATGACATCCTTCTCCATTTCTTTACTTTCATTACAAGTTACTTGTAAACTAGATTCATCTACTTCAAAATCTTTTGTTCCTTGCTGGAAATTCCACAATTCATAATATTTTGATTTTTTTAACATTAATTCTTCATGCGTTCCTTCTTCTACTACTTTTCCATTATCTAAAACAATAATTTTGTCACAATTCTTTATGGTATTGAGTCGATGCGAAATAATTATCATCGTTTTCTCCTTCAGCTTATGATATATCGTATCGAAAATTACATTTTCTGTTCCAAAGTCCAAGCTACTTGTCGACTCATCTAATATATATATATCGGCATCTATTAAAAAAGCTCGTGCCAATGCTAATCTTTGTCTTTCTCCTCCACTTAACCCTTGTCCTGCTTCCTCTAAATATGTATGTGCATGCATTGGTTTGTCCTTTATAAAATCTTGTGCATTTGCCATCGCAAGAGCTTGTGCTACGTTTGATTCTGTTGCATCTGGTCTTACCATTGCCACATTTTCATAAATACTTTTGGAAAACAAATGTATATTCTGTGGAACCAACGATATATTCTTTCTTATATATTCAGAAGATATATCTGATATATCTTCGCCTCCAATCAAAATTCGTCCTTTTTCTACCTCGTAATATTTTAATAATAATTTTACTATTGTGGATTTACCACTTCCGCTTGCACCTATGATTGCCGTCTTTTTCCCATGTTCTATGGTGAAATTTGCATTTTCCAATACTAAATCTCTGGTTCCATAGCGAAAATCAACATTATTAAAGACTATGTCACCTTTCATATTACAAATCTTTTCTTTCTCATCCGTTTCCTCTTTTTCATAGTCCAATATTTCTGAAATTCTCTTCATTGATATCTGTGCCTCTTGTATATCCAATTGCAGATCTACAAGATTTCCTACGGGTTCCATAAAATATCCTGACAATGTCATAAACGCCATAAGAGAACCTAATGATACATCTCCTTGAAGTACTTGCAATATTCCCAAGTACATTATAACTAAATTCCCAATTGTCATAATCACATCTGATATAGCACTTTGTATATTGGAAAGCCATCCCTCACGAAATGCAATTCTCAAAGATTTTATGTATTCACGCTCAATATTGTCTAATTCTTTTTTTTCTAATGCATATCCCTTTATCATCTCCACAGCCTCGAGACCTTCAATAATTTGTGAATTCAATACTGAAGACTGTTGCATCTGTTGCTGATTTATACTTTTATAGGGTTGCTTGAATACAAACACTAACACAATACTCATAATTGTAAGGATAGAAATTCCTATAAATAGTTGTGTGTTCATTTTGAGCAAAATCACGCCTGTAACCATTGCCATGGAAACATCCATAATCAACGTTAATGCGATATTTGTAAATATATCTTTTATAGTAAATGCATCTGAAAATCTTGTGATAATATCTCCGGTTTTCCTCGTTGCAAAAAATTTTATTGGTAGCGAATAAATATGCTTAAAATATCCCAACATCAGCGGGATATCAATTCTTTGAGATAAATATAGCATAATCCATTCCCTTATAAAGCCAACTATTATCTGTGTAAATGAAACAACCGAAAAAACAATCACGCTTGACAGCAGTAATTTATTAAGCCCAAAAGGAATGACTTCATCCATTATAATTTTATTAAATAGGGAAGATACTATCCCAAATGCAGTCATTAACATTGATGCGATAATTGCAAATACAAATAATTTCTTTTGAGGATACAGTAATTTCAGAAATCGTGTATACGTTTTTTCTCCAGAGCTTTTTCCTACTTGAAACTCATTAGCAGGACTTAATATCAACATTATGCCAGTAAACATTTTAAAAAAATCATCAATTTCTATTCTAGTTGTCCCTTCTTCACTTGGATCTCCCACCACTATTCTTTTCTTATCAATTCTATATATCACAACGAAATGACTCAATCCATTTTTTGTGATTACATTTGCTATACACGGAAGTGTATAATTACTAAGGAATCCTTCTCTATCAACTCTTACAGCACGAGCTTCCAAGCCTAACTGCTCGGCACATTTACTCAACCCAATTAAAGTAGTTCCCTTTAAATCAGTTCCCATTAAATCTCTAAGTTTAGTAATAGTTGTTTCTTTCTTATAATACAAACAAATCATAGCCAAACATGCCGCTGCACAATCCGTTGTATCATATTGTTTTATATGTTTATATTTCATAGCACAATTTAATTCCTACATCCTAATATTAAGCTCAATATTTCAATTTAATATACTTAATCCTTATTATACCCCCCCCCAGTATACTAAAGTCAACGATATTATCAAATTAGTTTCATTTTCACACTAAGAAAGGATGCTCTCCTATTAATTCAGGAAAGCATCCACTGTAGAAATTTAATTGTTCATTTGTGGCTATGATTCTCGTATCACTTATTTATTTTTTCGCTTTCGGCCGCTTCCCCTTCGTTTTCCGCTCCTCGCCTTCGCAGACTTCCGGTATTCCTGTCGCCGCTTTCCGGCGGCTTCTTTCTGTTTCCGCTTGGCAGTCTTCGGCTTCATCACGGAGTAGCCGAAGAAGCCCAGGGGCTCCTTCCGGAGGCCGTAGTACTTTCCGTGGTTGTAGGCCGTGAGTTTCATTCGCTCGAATTCAAAGGCGCCGTTCTCCCCCACGTACTTCTCATCTACGTGGACGGCAACGATTTCTGCCAAGAACATGTCGTGGGATCCCAGCTCTTTCACATCCCGTACCACGCATTCCAGACTTACCGGCGATTCTGCAATCATCGGAACCGAAACAACCGAGGGTTCTTCCCGGTGCAGATTCATCTCCGCCCACTTATCTACATCTTTGCCCGACCGAACACCGCAGTAGTCCGCCGCTTTGACCAGGTCTTCGTTCACCAGATTGATAACGAATTCTTTTTTTGCCCCTATCAGATGGTGGGAAAAACGTTCTTTCCGCACCGACACATAGGTCATCGGAGGTTCGCTGTTCACGATTCCGGACCAGCCAATGGTGATGATGTTATCCTTCTCGCCGTCGCTGCAGCTGACCATCACCGTCGGTACCGGATACAGCATGGTTCCTGGCTTTGAAATAATCTTTCCCATCTACATACTCCTTTCAAGCTTGTCCAATACGTCTGTAAAGTACGGTGGAAGTTCGCTGTCAAATTCCATGTATTCCCCCGTTCGCGGATGAATGAATCCCAGGGTCTTGGCGTGCAGTAGCTGTCCATCCAGGCCGTACAGCTGCTTCTTCGGTCCATAGGTGGTGTCTCCCACCAGGGGATGTTTGATATGGCTCAGATGCACACGTATCTGATGGGTTCGCCCCGTTTCCAGACGCGCTGCAACCAAAGTGTATTTTCCGTATCTCTTCAGTACTTTCACATGGGTCACTGCATTCTTCGGGTTTCTTCCATTGACGGCTTTCCGGAGGCGATTTCGCTCATCACGGCCGATCGGCACATCAATGGTCAATTCGTCCTCCCGAATGTTGTCGTAGACCAGCGCACGGTATTCCCGGGTTACGCTGTGCACTCGAAGCTGCTCCGCCAGGGATTCGTGGGCTCGGTTGTTCTTCGCAATCATCAGCAGGCCACTGGTGTTCTTGTCAATTCGGTGGACGATGCCGGGACGAATCGCGCCGTTGATGGAGGACAGGGAATCACCGCAGTGATACATGATGGCGTTCACCAAGGTTCCGTCGTAATTCCCCGCGCTGGGATGCACTACCATTCCCCGGGGCTTGTTCACCACGATAACGTCTTGATCTTCATAGACGATATCCAGCGGAATATTCTCTGGGGTGACGTCAATCCTCCTAGGCTCCGGATAGTCGATGACGATTCGGTCTCCTTCTTTTACCTTGTATTTCTTAAGGGTTTCCTTCCCATTCACGGTAACCCGGTTATCCCCAATCAGCATTTCCGCATAATTCCGAGACAGATCCGGAATCGCCGCTGCCAGATAGGCATCCAACCGCTTCCCCGCCATTTCTGCCGTTACAATTTCAGTAATCTCACTCATTCATTTACCTCCCGGTCTGACTTCAGAATCCATATTAGAAGAAGCACACAACCCACCGTCACGGCGATATCCGCCACATTGAACACGGGAAATACCCGGAAATCAATCATATCCGTTACGTACCCCAGGCCGAGGCGATCGATCAGGTTCCCGATTCCTCCGGTGGCTACGAGGGCTAAAAGCAGCGCTGGTACCTTCTGAGACTTCCGATATAGATGCACGCCGGCAATCAGACATCCTGCCACCATGCAGATGGGAAGAAGCACTGTCATCACCGGCATATTTCGAAACATACTAAAAGCCGCTCCCCGATTCTGGACATACGTAATATGAAGTATGTCCGGAATCACCGGGAGCGTCTGTCCAATCGAAAAATTCGCCCGTATAATGAATTTCGTCACCTGGTCCAGTGCCAGCACCAGAATAATTATCACGGCAATCATCATTACTTCAGAATAATCGTTCCTTCCCTCTGGGTCTTATCCTCTGCAATTTTCTTCAGGCTGTCGGAAAGATCGGCAATGGTGGCATGGGTTGGATCGGTCACCGGAGTGGATTTGATTTCCGGAACTTCTTTCTCCGACTTCTGGTTCTGGGAAACCACCAGCGTATCCTGGCTTGCCTCCGGATCTTCTGCCTTGGAGAATGCTTTGTCGATATCCGCAATATCACTGCGGTCCAGATCTTCGTTCAGACCGTACTCGTCGGCTTCCAGATCATTCAGTTCTGTTTCCAACATTCTCTTGTAGTTGCTTCTCAGTCTTTCCACCTTGTTCTTGAGAACGATGTGCTCATCGTTCAGCTTGCGAACGGTTGCTTTGGCATCCAGTACCATGGTTTCGGCTTCCAGCTCTGCATCCCGAATCATCAGCTCCGCTCTTCTTTCTGCGCTGGCAGAAATATCGGCCATCAGTCTCTTCGCGGTTTCCAGGGTATCCAACATTGCGTTGTCGGACTTCTGTGCCTCTTCCAGCTGCTTTTCCAGGAACTTAATCTTGTGTGCCATGCTTCTGTTGTCATTCAAGCACTTCTCGTAATCTACAATAATCAGATCCAGGAACTCATCCACTTCTCTAGAATTGTAGCCCTTCTTGTCTCTGGTAAACTCTTTCTTATCAATATCAATTGGCATAATCATGATGATTCACCTTCCTTTCATTATCTTTAAAACATTAAACCACTGATCAGTGCGACCAGAATTCGCTGAACGAATTCAATAGCGAAGAACGCCAAGAGCACGGAGAAGTCGAACATACCCGTGTTGAAATTCGACAACAATCTCCGGAACGGCGCCACAATGGGGTCCGTCAGCTGAGTTAGGAACCGATAGACATTGTACAGTGGAGATGCCGGATTCTGCGCAAACCAGCTCAGAATGCACTGAATCAAAAGTATCGTAATCAGAATTTCGGCAAACCAGTTAATGGCCCGAATCAGTACAATTGCCATGAATTAATACCCCCACGGACTCTTGGTTTCTTTGTTGGCATAATTTCCAGAAGCAGGAGCCGGTTCTGCTTCGCGGTTGCTCATCTTTGCGGCAATGTCCACGTTGGCTGGAGCAAAGATGAAAATATTCGCCGTCACACGCTGAACATTTCCGCTCAGCGCATAGGTTGCGCCGCTCATGAAATCAAAGATTTTCTTCGCAACCTCTGTCTCCACTCTTTCCAAGTTGATGATAACTGGCTTTCTGGACTTCAGGTTATCCACCAACTTGGTGCACTCCTCGAAGGATTTCGGTTCAATGACCAGCATCTTGAACGGAGCCGATCCGTTCATGGAATAGTTCTTATTCAGCTGACCTCGAGAGAGTGCCGGTGCAATACTCTCGTAGGAATTGTCCATCTTATAGCTCTTTCCAGTAGGTGCCGGTTCCACTTTGTCCACCTTGATGGACTCCGTTCTGTTCGAAGACTTCGATGCCTTCGAAGCGGATATTTTCGCCTTTTCTTCTTCGATTTCCTGTTCGGTGATCTCCTCTTCGTAATCATCATCGATGCCAAGAACATTGTTCATGAAGTTCTTTAAGCCCATTGTTTTCCCTCCGTTTTTCGATAACTCGTGTAGCAATACCCGTGATTTCAATTAGCGATAGTTTCTTTTTCCGAAAATTGAACTGCCGACGCGAACGATGGTGGATCCCTCTTCGATTGCAATTTCAAAGTCTGCCGACATTCCCATAGACAGGGTATCCGGCTTGAACTGCGCCTCTGACAGTTCCAGCGTCTTCAGCTCGTCGAATATTTCTTTGGTTTTCTTGAAGTACGGCCTGGATTCCTCCGGCGTCTCCCCATGAGGAGGAACACACATCACACCGCGAATCCGGACATTGGGGCATTCCGCAACGATTTCTTTTACCAGCGGAATAGTCTCTTCGGCCGGAATTCCCGATTTGGATTCTTCCATTCCGATATTAATTTCGATGAGAATATCCATCACTCGGTCGGCTGCTCCGGCCCTCTTGCTGATTTCTTTGGCCAGTTTGAGGGAATCCACAGAGTGAATCATCACCACCTTGTCGATGATATTCTTCACCTTATTCGTCTGCAAATGTCCGATGAGATGCCAGTTCACTGGCTGAACCGTCCGGTCATACTTCTCCAGGAGCTCCTGCACCCGGTTCTCTCCCGCGTCGGTGGCGCCCGCTTCGATGGCTTCGTTGATTTCCGCCACCGTGTGGAGCTTGGTCACCGCCAGAAGAAGCACATCCTCCGGCTTTCTGCCGCTACGGATGGCCGCCGCATCTTTGCGCTCCAAAATCTCAAGATAATTTTCCTTGATATCCATTTATTTCTTCGCCTCTTTAATATCGCTTTTGCTCGGCGACTGGACGATTTCGTCGTAATTGTTCAATGTTTCTACGAACTCGCCCTTGCTGTTCATATACAAATCTTCATATACTGCCGCAGTTTCACCGTCAGAAGCTTTGATTTTGATGGGAACAAAGTAATTTCGTCCCACTTTATTTTTCACAAGGACCCCCTTCTGTCCGTTCACCTTGATGATGCTCTCTTCCTGGACCAGAAGGCCCTTGTCGCTTTCAATTCGATTCGACAGGCTTACTTTCCGCTCTGTCAGATAGGAGGGATGATATTCTTTGCAGGACAACACAATACGAACCTGATCCGTTCCTTTGATTGAATCCACGGAACGCACGGTGGTGTCCACAGCCTTGTCATTCATCGTGGTGCGGATTTCCGCTCCCACCGCGTATTTCTTTGCCGTCGCCTCATCGGTAAAGAACACCAACCACCACCTTCCGTTCTTCGTAACCCGGAATAGGGGCTGTCCCTCCGAACAAGAGGATACGGTCAAATCAATGCTGTCGTTTCCAATGGACTTCAAGTCGTCCTCGGTTAGCTTATCCAATACAGACGGGGTCAGGGTTCCCTCTTCTCCATCTGCGGTAAAAGTAACAAAACCGCCACCCACACAGTAGCCGTTGGTGCTTTTCATCGCATCGCCCAGCTTCTGTTTCAAATTCATGTACTTCGGTCCCAGCGTGTTGTTGCCACCGGATTTCATGGAGAGAACCTGGCTCTTTCCCTTCACCAGCTTCTTCTCTTTGACCAGCGCCGCCACATCGCTGTTCTCCTTTGCACCGTATACCGTATCATCGCGAACAATCCAGGCGTCCGATACATCATCAGTCACCTGCACTTCTCCGTATTCCGTGATATAGGTTCGGTCCAGAAGTCCCAGAAGGGACGGAACCGCATATATAATAACACCTAGAACCACTAGTAGTCCGATGTACAATGTCAGTACAGTCCACTTCTTCTTCTTCATACGCACTCCTACTAATTCATTCTACACGAATTATTTGTCGAATACAATAAATATTTATTCGTATCGACACTGTTTGACCTGCTTTAATTCTATTTCCAGCGGATTCAAAAGTTATTCGGATTGGATTGTTTCCAGAACCTTTCGTTCCTTCTTGCTGAGCTCCGGTTGACTGTCCAAATACTTCTGAAACAGATCTGGTCTTCGTTCCTTCGTCAACCGAAGGGATTGCTCATACCGCCAGAGGTCAATTTTCTCATGATTGCCACTGGTAAGGATTTCCGGCACCTCTGCGCCTTCCACATTCCGCGGTTTCGTGTAGTGTGGGTATTCGAGAAGGCCTGAATAGACGGATTCTTCTTTTACCGACTCCTCCCCAGCCAGAACTCCATCCAAGAAACGGGCCACCGTATCCACTAATACCATAGCGGGAAGTTCTCCGCCGGTGAGAATGTAATCGCCGATGGTCACCTCTTCGGCCTCAAGCATGTCCAGCGCCCGTTGATCCACCCCTTCGTAATGACCGCAGAGAATAGTAATTTCTTCCTGCTTCGAGAGGCTTTCTGCCATGGCTCCATCCAGCATTTTACCTCGTGGAGACATGTACAGACAAGGACCTTTCAGTTCATTCTCCCGATAGGCAGACAGAATGGGCTGCACCTGCATTACCATTCCCGCACCGCCGCCGAAGGGAGTGTCATCCACTCGGTTATGTTTGTCTTCCGTGTAGTCCCGGATGTTGATCAGATTGATTTCCAGAATTCCCCGTTCCTGGGCGCGGCCCAGCATACTTTCTTGCAAGGGTGCGAACATCTCCGGAAACAGCGTCAGAATATTAATTTTCATCCCACATGCTCCTAATTATCCAAGAATCCTGGAATCAGTTCTACTTCAATAACGCCCCGGTCTAAGTCGATTTCTCGTTCGAATGCCTCTACCGCCGGGATCAATATTTCCTTTCCATCGTCGCTGAGCACTCGGTACACACTCTGGGACGTGTTCTGAAGGACGTCGTCCACCACACCCAGGTCGCGGTCACTGGCACGGTCGTAGACCCTGCATCCGATGAGATCCCGAATGTAGTACTCGCCTTCTGGAAGCTCTTCCAACGCCTCCTCTGGGATATAGATTTCCACGTTGCGAAGTGCCTCCGCATCATTTCGGTTCTGTACTCCTTCCAGGCGGATAACCGGTCGATTCTTCTGATACCGGATACCGGTTACCTCAGCAGTTACTATTGTATGATTTTTTTCCATATATAGAAGGGTTCCTTCGTGAAGATTTTCCGAATCTTCTGCATAGGTCAGTACCTTGATTTCTCCCTTCAGTCCCACCGCTGCGGTGAGACGGCCGATGTTCACCATCGTCTTGTCATCTTCTAAAGCCATATTCTTCTCCTACTAGCAAACAAGCATGCAGAGATTTCTCCTGCATGCTTGTAACAATCAGTTTGCCAGACTCTGATATTAGTCTTCTACGATCTCCACCGAGACTCTTTTGTTCTGCTTGATGGCTGCCGCTTTGACCACTGTACGAATTGCACGAGCAATCCGGCCCTGTTTGCCAATGATCTTACCTATATCATCTTTCGCAACTTTGAGGTACACGGTCATGTTATCCTCGGTACCTTCGGTGGTTACAACGACTTCGTCAGGCTTAGACACCAGTGCTTTGGCAATTGCTTCAACTAGACTAGCCATGATTTGAAATTCCCTTCTCTTAGAGTTCTACGCCGGATTTCTTCAGAAGAGCTCTTACAGTATCTGTCGGCTGTGCACCGTTCGAAATCCACTTCTGAGCCTTCTCTGCATCGATCTTGATTTCTGCAGGATCCTTCAGCGGGTTGTATGTTCCGATTTCCTCGATGAATCTACCATCTCTTGGTGTACGGGAATCTGCTACAACTACTCTGTAGAAAGGTTTCTTGTGTGCGCCCATTCTCTTCAGTCTAATCTTTACCATTTTGTCCTCCTGTGTTTAAAAAAAAAATTTGTTAACATCTTACGTTGCCGGTTCCGGCACCTTATATCAATCCACGAAATAGCTTATTTCTCTTCATAGCCTTCGGGTTATTGAACATCTTGAGCTGCTTCTTCATCTCTGTGTACTGCTTAATCAGGGCATTCACCTCTGTTACGCTGCGTCCACTTCCGGCAGCGATCCTCTTTCTGCGGCTGGCATTCAGAATGGATGGATCCTGCCGCTCTGCCTTCGTCATGGACTGGATAATTGCCTTCATCTGATTCAGCTGTTCCGTGCCCTTATCAAAGTCCAGCTGCTGCTTGTCCTTCTCGGAAATTCCCGGAATCATGCCGATAATCTTCGCAATTCCGCCCATCTTGTTAATCTGCTCCATCTGCTGAAGGAAGTCATCCAGGTCGAACTTATTCTTCCGGAGTTTCTCCTCCATCTTCATGGCTTCTTCTTCCGTATAGGAATTCTCCGCATGCTCGATGAGACTCATCATATCGCCCATGCCCAGAATTCTGGAAGCAATTCGATCCGGATGGAACGGCTCCAGTGCATCGTACTTCTCACCAGTTCCCATGAACTTAATCGGCTTTCCGGTAACGCTCTTTGCCGAAAGCGCCGCACCGCCTCTGGAATCACCATCCATCTTGGTCATGACAATTCCATCTACGCCCAGTGCCTCATCGAATCCGGAAGCGATATTGACCGCGTCCTGACCGGTTAATGCGTCCACCACCAACAAAATCTCATGGGGACGAATATTCTTCTTGAGCTGTTTCAGCTCATCCATCAATGCTTCATCAATCTGGAGACGGCCGGCGGTATCCACAATCAACACATTGCAGCCCTTCTTCTCGGCTTCCTCCATTCCTGCCTTCGCAATTTCCACTGGATTGCTGGACTCTCTCATGGTGAACACCGGAGTATTCACAGATTTTCCAACAACTTCCAACTGGTCAATTGCCGCCGGACGATATACATCGCACGCGCACAGCATCGGCTTCTTGCCATTCTGCTTCAGGTAATTCGCCAGCTTTCCGCAGGTGGTTGTCTTACCAGTACCCTGAAGTCCTACCATCATATACACGGTAAAACCACTTGGGGAATAGGTCAGTTTGCTATTGGCACCGCCCATCATGTCCACAAGCTCGTCCTTGACAATCTTGACAACCTGCTGCGCCGGTGTCAGGCTCTTCATCACATCCTGTCCCAGGGCCTTCTCCTTCACGTCGGCGACGAATTTCTTCACCACCTTGAAGTTGACATCTGCTTCCAACAATGCCAGCTTGACTTCTCGCATTGCCGCGTCGATGTCCTTCTCCGTAAGAACGCCTTTGCCCCTCAGATGACGGAATGTATCTTGAAGCTTATCCGCTAATCCTTCAAATGCCATCCTCTACTCCATTAATTCTCTTATTGTATCTGCCAAAGTCTGAATATCCTCTCGAAAACGCTCATCCAAAGTCTCGTCGGCGAGATATTTCTCCGCAATTCTCTGCACCTGATCATATTTCTTCAGATTATCCAGATATTTCTGCACCAGCCCCAGCTTCTCTTCGTACTTCTCTAGAGACGTCTCCGCCTTCTTCAGCGTATAATGGACGCCCTGACGACTAGTTCCCAGGTCCTCTGCAATCTCCGCCAGGGATAGGTTATCCTCGTGGTAAAGATTCATGATTTCCTTCTTATTGTCATCCAGAAGCTCTCCGTAGAAGTCGTACAGCAGACTGGCGTATTCTACTTTCGATATATTCTCAATCATACCTTGGTAATATACCATAACAAAAGCGAGGTGTCAAGAAATTTCTTTGACACCTCGGAAACTTTCGCATTACGCATTTTCTTTTACCGAATTGAATTCTATGTTCTACTAATACGCCAGAATCTCGTATCCATCCTCCGTAATCAGCACCTGAATCTCCCACTGGGCGGAAGGCTTTCCGTCCCTTGTGTAGACCGTCCAGCCGTTCTTCTTGTCCGTGTATACCTGGTGAGTTCCCATGTTAATCATCGGCTCAATGGTGAAAACCATGCCCGGTGCCATCACCATCTGAGTTCCCCGTTTCGTGGTAAAACCAACCCACGGTTCCTCATGGAACTCCAGCCCACATCCGTGGCCGCCAATCTCACGGACCACCGAGTAGCCCTGTGACTTGGCAAAATCGTTGATGGCCTGGCCCATGTCTCCCAGGAAGCCCCATGGCTTCACCTGTTCCAGTCCGATTTCGATGGATTTCTTCACGTCTTCCACCAGCTTCCGTTTCTCCGGTGAAACATTCCCGATACAGAACATTCTGGAAGAATCGGAATAATAATCGTCCAGAATGGTGGATACATCTACATTGATGATATCTCCATCCTTAAGAATGACATCTTCCGAAGGAATTCCGTGGCACACTTCTTCGTTGATGGATGTGCAGACGCTTTTGGGAAATCCTTCATAATTCAGCGGTGCCGGAATCGCGCCTCTCTTAGTGGTTTCGTCATAGACCCACTTGTCAATTTCGGCGGTGCTGATTCCTGCCCGAATATGTTCAGCTACGTAGTCTAGCACTGCGATGTTCACCGCCGCACTCTTCCGGATGCCTTCAATCTCTTCCGGCGTCTTAATCAAATCTCTTGTTGGTACCTCTGCGCCCTCATCGTAAAGCTCTTCCAGCTTCCGATCAAATTCGTAATGGCACTTCTTATATTTCTTTCCGCTGCCACACCAGCACGGATCGTTTCTTCCCCAGTCTGTCATTTTGGTTTCTCCTCTCAAAATTCTTCCTCTGTTATTGTACACCAATTCCCCGTTTTTTCAAGTTAAAGATACTTAATTGAGATTTCCGTTGTTTTTTCCCATAGAAAACAGAAAAAGGATGTTCCCTCCATCGTCCTGCCGGACCTACGGTGAACACCCTTGTGCATAAAATCCAAAAAAAGAAAAAACCGGCGACGTCCTAATTTCCCAGGCGGCTTCCCACCAAGTATCTTCAGCGCTCGAGAGCTTAACTTCTGTGTTCGGGATGGGTACAGG
>JBNMGJ010000092.1:0-6881 GCA_050872185.1 Mogibacterium sp. | reverse complement strand
TCTTCACGGTAACCATTCGACAGCAGGTCATCGGTTCGTGGAACGCCGTAGGCCTTGACGCGGTCCGGATTGATTCCAAATGCATCGGCATAGATTTCCCGGACCCCCTCGGAGCTGACGGAAACCACATCGTAGTCCTTGTGATACAGGTGATCCACCGCAGGAAACAAGGCTGTTCCCTGCTGTCCGAATTTCTTGAAAGCGCCACAGGCATGCCAGAGCTGTATTACTTTCTGTCCTGGGCGTTTGCCGAACTTCCGGAGCAGATAGAAGTAATCGTCGGTTACCACCAATTTGCTGGAGTATACAGTACGAATTGCCTCTGTCATGGTCTCCTCTTCATAAGGCATCATATGGGTAAAAATAACTTTCTTCCCATCGAACGCATCGTACACCTTCTGCATATTCGGCAGGAGGCCCGTGTTACTGCGCGGGGTTACGAAGGCCACCTGATTCTGAAGAGGAAGCTTCTGTATCTGCTTTCTCCATCGGCATTCCCTTTTCCAATTCTCCAAAGCTTTCGGATTTCCGGCGCCCTGCAGTTCCTTCTCATAACTTCGTTTGCATTTCGTCCGATGGAAGAAGGTATCCTTCGATATGGTTAACACCCCTTTGTTATAGCGAATCAGCCAGCCATGCTCGGAATAGAAGGATTTCGCCCGATTATCCTTGATCCGAACATCACTTTCCATCTTCGGCTGCAGCTTTGTCGGTTGGCCATTATATTCTGCGATGAATTCCAGACGTCGATTCTCCCGGATTGGAACATCTATCCAGTACTTCCATCCCTTCAGAATAGTGTCTCCAAATCGATTGCAGACGGACCGCTCTGGATATTCCGAAAGAGCCGCCGGATACACGGCGCCATCCGAAGCAGAGACTTTCAGATTCTCCTGCTGATGGACACCCCACATTGCGATGGAGCCCGTAATATGAAGATGGTTCTCTGGAAGGCTCCCTCCGTTCCATTCCATGGTGCTAATGTGGA
Organism: Mogibacterium sp.; assembly: GCA_050872185.1. Classification (GTDB taxonomy): domain Bacteria; phylum Bacillota; class Clostridia; order Peptostreptococcales; family Anaerovoracaceae; genus Mogibacterium_A. Next base: position 5,893 of record JBNMGJ010000092.1, on the reverse strand, counting down.
ATGCATCACGCTTCAGATTGATGAGTCGGTGATTCTGATAAGAAATCCTTCCTGCTTTTACCGTTGCTTCATCCAGTACATTCATTCCATATTTAAGGATATAAAGCAGGAGGCGTTGGTTCTGCACTGTGCCCGGGGCCTTATCGATGATATCGTCTGGAATTTTCTGAAGTTCCCGGCGAAGAAGCGCTTCGTATTCATCCTTCACACCGGCAATATCTTCTTCTACGTCCGCCCCTTCCATGTATTGACGCATTACATACAGCTGTATATTCCAGATGTACGGTTGTAGCTCTTCTGTCGAAAAGGTTCGAAGTGCATTCATCAGTTCTTCCGTATCGGTTAGATACTGTGCACCGCCTCGGGAGCAAAGCCCACATAAGCGCTCCGAATTCCGGTAGATGAAATTCGACGAGGCAGATATCTGCACTATCGGATATTTCTGAATGAGTTCCGTCAGAAGCAGCAAGTCCCATCCGTAGATTTCGGCCGTTCTATCTGCAGGTTCTGCGTACTTTCGGATAACCGCGCCGAATGCCTCCCTGCGCATCACTACGTTGTTCAGAGAAACCGCAATATACCGCGGATTCTCACGAACATCTACCGAAGTATCGCCATTCTTGTACATATAGCGAAAGGTACTCTTCGCAGAGGTCTTGCGCTGATACGTTTCCTTGCAGAGGCAGATTGCGCTGCTATTTCCCGCCTCCTCCATCTGCGCAATTACTGGGCTTAGACTATTCTCTTCCCACCGATTTTCGTAATCGAAACAGAGGATATACTTTCCCCTCGCCAGTCTACTTCCATATTCCAAAATTCCGGGCATGGACAGGTTTGTGGGAATTTCGGATAAAAGGATTTGTTCTGAGTGTCTCTTTGATATATTTGATAGCATCTTTCGGATGCCCAAATCATTCTCTCGAGCAAGTATTAGAATCTGGATGCCTCCCGGTATATCCTGTTCCAGGACAGACTCCAGTCCTTGTCTAATCTCACGCTGATGGTATTCCTTGCCGTTCACAACAGGAACGATTACGCTAAGCATTGGATTCATTGCCCTCTCCATTTTCTACAAGACAACAAAACGAGCATGACATCCTGCCATCATGCTCATTTTGAATTAATAATTCTATCTACAGTTCCAGTCCCACTTCTTTCAAGATTCTCTCGGTGGAGTGTCCATCACAGGAACGCATGAACTTCTCCCGGAAAGCATGCATCTTCTCTCGGTCGAATCTCATATCAATATTGACGATATAATCGATGATTTCTTCGGTGCTCACCAATACCGGTCCCGGAGCCATCTCGAAATAGTCGTAGTAGAATCCACGCCAGTCGAAGTATACATCCAGATCATAGGCGAAGAGTATAATCGGCTTTTCGAACAGGGAATACTCGAAAATAAGCGAAGAGTAGTCCGAAATACAGATGTCCGAAGCACAGATTAAGTCCTCGATTTCCATGGTTCTCGATACATCGTACACGAAGGAATCCCTATATTCCAGCGGAATTTCCGGAAGGCTCTTGACCAGCGGATGGTGTTTAATCAGAATGATGTATTCCTCTCCCAGCGCTTCATAGAGCTTGTCGTAGTTGAAGTGGTCCGGTCCATAGGCCTTCGCCACTCGACCCCGGAAGGTTGGTGCATAGAGGATGATTTTCTTCTCCGCTGCTGCCGGAATCTGTTCAATAATCCGGTTCTTCGCTGCGGCAATGTAATCCTCCTGGAAAAATACGTCGGTTCGGCTAACGCCTACCGGCTTCACATTTCCTTCGCCTTCCAGCTGCATGGCTTCTTCATATGCCCATACCACCTCCGGACTGCTGACGCAAACCAAATCAAAGTTCCGATACATCGGATAACGCTTCTGCTCCTTAGCATTTCCGCCGAAAATCTTATCCGCTGTACTGAAGCCGAACTTCTTGAACGCGCCGCATCCGTGCCAAAGCTGCACGATTTTCGTCTCGGAACGCTTCTTAATTCCACAGGTGGTCACCGTTGCTTCGTCTAGGAACACGTAGTTTGCCGTCGCCAAATCCTTGACCAAATCCATATCCACCTTGAACTTCTGCCGATAACGGAGAGACAGATTCAGCAAGAATTTGTCATGAATATTAAATTTTCCAGATTCTTCCAACAGTCCGTGCACATAGGTCATGGAATTCGGAAGGGTTGGTTTTCGGTTCACGATAAAAAGAACTTTGTTCTTCTCAATCGGCTTCCGTGCATTCCACTTGTAGTACAGTGGAAATACGATTTTGAGCGTCAGAAATTTGTATCCGCGACGAAGTTGTTTGTTTCTCCACTTCTTGAGGCGAAGGGACAATGTCTTAATCGGTGTGCTTTCCTTCTCAATTCGCGCAAGACGTCTTGCTTCCTTGCGAAGTTTTCTTCTATATCCCAGTCTTACGGTAAGGCTCTGCACTTTCTTCAGCACATCCTTGTCCGTCAGGTTAGTGACGAAAGAATTCTCCGTGAACTTAACGTACTTGGAGTTCCCATACAGACGAATCAAATCTTTGGTAGAATCCTGTTCGAACAATCTCTTTTTCGCCAGAAGATTCTTAATCTTGAAAATCTTATTGCTCCAAAGGGCATCGGTCTGGTTATACTTCGACCGATTCTTAACCACAAGGAATTCGTTTGTAAAAGCAGTCGATTGTACTTTCATTGTCTGGAAGTTGTCCCCATCGATTCGAAGAATCGGTGCGGTGATAAAGGTTTTATTCTCAATCGCTACCATCATCTGGGAAATCGTCTGAGTGGATGGGTAGACGGCTTCCTCCACAATCACGCAGTGGGTTCCTCTGGATTCCTGCAGAGCCTTTTTCTTCCATTTCGGAAGATTTTCGTGCGAAATGGTTCGGAAATTCAGTCGCTCCCTGTATTTTGCCGGAACAGCATCCAGCAGATCTTCATCCAGAATGATTTCAAAGGCCACAAAATCCTGATTGTAATACGCATCCAACATGGTAGGAACCGATTCTTTCGGAAGTTCTGCAGTAATCAGCACCGAAAGAAGAGGATTTTCCGCTAGCTCTTCCGGATTCATCAACCCCACATCCAATTGAAGGTCCGACTGGAGTTCCATCAACCTCTTCCAGTAACTTGGGAACATGTGCTCTTTACACTCTTCCAGTGAATCCCTTAGGAGAGAATAAATTGTGTCGTCACCGTTCCAGATGAACCGATAGTATTCATTCAGAATAGAAAGCTGAGCATACCGTCTCCACATAGTGGCACGGAAGGACTTCCAGTTCCACACGGCTTCATCCTTCGCAGCCTGCGTTAACTCCGCATCCTCAAGACTTTCTAAATCATCCTTCTCCATCTCATCGATGATTTTGAAAATCTCCATGAAGTTGTTCTGAAGATCTCGGAACGCCTTCGAGCTTACCTGACTGCTAAGAGAACTGCCCTCCCAGAAGGAATTCTTAATATAGAGATACACATCTTCTGGGCATCCTGTAATTCCATTTGCGTAGCGCAAGAACTGGAAAAGAAATAGTCCGTCCTCCGCATGCTTTGTGCCATTGAACCGGAGGTGATTCTCTTCGACAACACTTCTCCGGAACATCTTATTGCATAGTGTGAAATTCCAACAAAGGGATTTTCGATACTTCGGGATTTCCAGCTCCTCGGACAGCCGCATCGCAGCACCTGGAATATTCTCTGCAGTCATACGACGAATGACCATCTTTCCGATGGCCAAATCTGCCATCCGTTCACGAACACTATGATAGAGGCTATTTAAAGCCGACTCCGGCACCTCATCATCCGCATCATAGAATACGATATAATCTCCTTGTGCCTCATCAAGTCCCCGGTTTCTTGCTACACTGACCCCTTGGTTTTCTTGATTAAATGTGCGAATTCTGGAATCCTCTTTCGCATACTGCTCGAGCACAGCCTTCGTTCCGTCCGTGGATCCGTCATTGATAACAACCACTTCGTAATTCTCAAAGGTTTGTGCTTTAATTGAATCCAGCATCCTTGGTAGCGTTTCTGCCGCATTATAAGCCGGTATAATAATGGATACTTTTGGTGACATTCATCTCTCCTTCTTGATCACTATTATTACTCTATTCTACACAGAACAAACTTCTGCAATTAATCAATGAATCATTTTATTATATACTACTGCACTTCTTTCTTCAAGAACACAAGAAAATAAGACGCAAGAGGACGTCTTTATCCGCTTGCGCCTTGCTTGCACTATTCTATTTGATTACAAATTGTCATCGCACCCTAGTTTTCTTCTGCAGTTTCCGAATTCTCTACGTCATTCTGATTTGGAACCCCTTCAACAAGATTGCTTTGTGCATCCTCCGCAGTTCCCTTCGTCAAAATCTTTTCACCTTTCGATGGAACATCCTGTGTATTTGCATCCTTCCCAATCTTATGGTATATAATCTCATCCATCGTATAGTCATAGACTGCATAGTCGTACTTCGGATTGTTATTGAACTCCACCAGATAGCACTTGTGGTCTTTCGGTAAAGAAATCTCTCCCACCTTTCCGGATTGAACTTCTGCCTCAGTCAGATTGCTGAAGAATACCTGGAATTTGTCTGCTGCAATAACATTCAAAGTTCCGTCATTCTTTTTCTTCAGCGCATCTTCCATTCGGCTTCCAAGATATGCGCAAGTTCTTCCATCCTTATAACTATAATTCATAGTACTGTTGGACATGCCAGAAACATATACATCCGGATAGAAGTATAGAATCAATTCAGCAGGGATACTAGACTCAAGATCGTGAACTCCCGCTTCCTTTAGTTGCTTCTGTTTCGCGGGATATCTTCCCGTCGGCGTTGCTGGATGCCCCTTATAATAATACTCGTATCCGTTTCCATAGTACTTTTTAACAAACTTTGTAAATTCTGCAAAGTCCTTCTCTCTTGTGACACGACCGCCCATCAGAATCATAACCTTCTTGTGATTTTTGTTAGCCACTTGAAACATGCTATCATCAAAGTGACACCACGCTTTGAATTTCGATTCCAACCCTCTAGATTTCAGAGTATCCAGCATCTCGTTCATCTTCTTTAGGTCCATCTTTGCGATTGCCGTATTCTTGAAATTCTCATCTTTGCATTCAAAAGCTGCTGTAGAACCAATCCACCACTTCACGTTAGAAGCCGTATCCACTGCTGCATAAGCATATCTTCCCAGTCCATAATTCTGATACTTCATCGAAGACACATCTACCCTGTGACCATCTGCATACGCCTTCTTCATAATTTTCCACTCTGCACAAGCGGTATTGTGAACGCTAGATGCATCTTCCCCACTGTACATTTCATCGAAATATGCTGCAGTACCACTTCCATCGGAAAGTAACGTTACGTCATACTGGCTTTCTGGGATCCTATTTCCCGCTGCCATCTGCAGAATTCCGTACACATAGTTATCGGCAAAGTAGAAATGAAACTTCGAATTCTTATTTAGCGAACGAAGATCTGCTACGTACTTTGTCATCATTTCCGATTTCTTTTTAAGATTACCAGACTTCGGATTCTTCGCCAGCGGATTAGAATATACTCCTGCAGGCATTTTTGTCCAGTCGTAAGAAGATGGTCTGGAGTATGCGATACAGGTCGGAATCGTTCCTCCATCCTGGTTTTTCGTCACATCCCAAAGGGACAGAGACAATAGAAGCGGTCCATAGCTTCCATTCACAACCGCAATGTTATACTCCTTCGCAATTACGCCCGTGTTCTTAAGGGTTACCGTCTTCAGCCGCTTTCCCTTCTTGTTGTAATATTTTACAGTAACCGTATACTTCCCAAGAGCCGGAACCTTCATCGAAACTGCCTTAGATTTCGAAGAAATCTTTGAGAGTTTCACAGTTTTCGATACCCTCTGCGTTGCCGTCTTTCCATTGTACAT
>JBNMGJ010000132.1:0-5094 GCA_050872185.1 Mogibacterium sp. | reverse complement strand
GGGGCTCATGTCCGCCACATCCGCCGCAAGAACTTCCGCAACCGCCTCCACAGTGTCCGCAGCCGCCTTCTTCCGTTGCTTCTTCATGATGGTCGTGGTGGTCGCAGTTCACCCCTTCAGACTCCAGCTTGCCTTGCAGGTAGTTTTCTACTGCCTGGTCCGCATCTCCCTGCACGCCGGAGCACACCTCAATACCGGCTTCGGCAAGGGCCTTCTCCGCACCGGATCCCAGGCCGCCGCAGATTACAACGTTCACATCGTGCTCCTTGAGAAATCCCGCCAGTGCTTCATGGCCGATTCCTTCCGGAGTCAACATTTCAGAAGACTGCACTGTTCCATCCTGTACATCATATACCTTGAATTCTTTGGAGTGTCCAAAGTGCTGGAACACTTCGCCATTATCATATGTTACTGCAATTTTCATATCCTATGTTTCCTTTCTTTACTGCAATCTATCGTACATATTAACATGAACCGAAGTAAAAAGTCCATGCTTTCGGAATTTTCGCGCAAGAGAAAAGGGCTCCCGAAGGAACCCCCTCCTCTTGAAGATTTCTAATGAAAAAATTACTTTACCTTAATCTTCTTTACGGCCGACCAGCTTCCAGTGTAGGTCTTTCCGTTCACTTTCTTCCAAGCGCGAACCTTTACATAGTAGGTCTTCTTGGAGGACAGCTTGGTAACGGTCTTCTTCACCGTCTTGCCCTGCTTAATGGTGATGGTCTTGGTTCCGTACTTCTTTGCCTTGGAGAACTTCTTGCTCTTGCTGATCATCAGAGTGTAACCCTGTGCACTTGCCACCTTCTTGTAGGAAACAGATACTTTCTTCTTACCTGCTTTTACCTTGAGACCGGTAACCTTTGCCGGGTTCTTAATCTTCATCTGAGCAATGGTCTTGTTGGCCTTCTCCAGAGCGGCCTTTGCATCGGCCAGTTCCTTCTGAGCGGCATCCAATTCTGCATTCTTCTTCTCTAACTCTTTGGATGTTGCTGCCAGCTTATCCTTGGTAGCCTGCAGTTCATCCTGAGATGCCTTCAGTTCTGCCTGAGTGGTTGCCAGTTCCTTCTGAACGGAATCTATAATCTCGTCCTTGGCTTTCAGAACCTTCTCGGCTTCAGTCAGAGCACTCTGGCTCTCCTCTAAATCCTTGGACAGCTTGGTCATTGCAGAGTTCGCCTCGTCCAGCTTCTTCTGTACTGTATCCAAATCCGCATCCTTCTTGGCGATTTCTGCTTTGGCGACATCCAGTGCACTGTTAGCAGTATCCAGCTTGCTCTGAGTATCATTCAGTGCAGTCTGCATATCATTCAGCTGCTGTTGCATGTCATTGACTTTCGTCTGAGAGTCACTCAGTTCCTTTTCTTTTTCACCCAGTGTTTTCTGAGCTTCGCCGAGCCTATCCTTTGCGTCTTTAAGTTCCTCTAATGCTTCCTTAAGCTGTCCGTCAACCGTATCCTTTTCGCTCTGAAGCTTCGATACCTCTTTCTCTTTCGCTTCCAATTCTTCTTTCGCTGTGTTGACATTTTTCTGTGCCGCCTCAACGAGGCCCTTTTGTCTACCAATCTCCTGATTAGCTTCATCCAACTTATTTTTTGTCTCAGTCAACTGCTTGTCTAAGGTCTCGTACTGCGCTTGAAGTTGGTTTTTCTTCTCCACAGCATCATTAAAATCATTCTGCAGCTTTTCGTTGGTCTTCTTCAGATTATCGATGTACGCATCGTCTGTACCGATACCAACGGTTCCGTCTTCCTTCTCCGTCGGAGCATATCCGTCCTTGGTGTAGACTGCAACAACATCTTTGCTCTTGTATGTACCACCGGTTACCTGAATGCCCGCCTTTACGGTATCGGCCTTCTTGTTTCCTTCGTACATCTTATCCACTGCAGTGAAATCTCCACCCTTGACACTAACGCTTCCGATGGTAGATCCATCCTGAGAATTGGTTACCAGAGTGGTGGACTTGAAGGTTCCGCCATTAATGGTCAGTTCACCGTTATCTACAACGTCATCATACTTTCCGTTGAAGAAGTTTGCTTGCTTTCCTTCAAAGGTTCCGCCGTTGATGGTGGCCTTGTTCCAGTTCATCACTGCAACCTGTGCAATGTTGGTGAAAGAACCTCCATCGATTACCACTTCACCGCCGTCATCGTTCTTGATGGTGTTCAAACCACCGTTGAATGTACCGCTCTTGATGTGGAGCTTCGGATTCTTTGCGTTGGTTCCTTCCTTATAACCGGAAGCGTAATCGAAATATCCATTCTCAACCAGGGAGGAGAAGTTGTCGTTCTCCGCCTTAACGGTAGCTCCATCGATGGTCATCTCACCGTGGTTCAGAATGCTGTAGTAAGAGTTCTTATTCGGATTATCCGACTTGGTCTTGCTGCGGATAATGGTAACATCCTTCAATAGAACCGTACCATTATTGGATACCGACGCCTTACCGTTAGTAATATTGTCGATGATTCCGCCACCGATGACGGTGAGCTTTCCACCCTTTGTTACCGTAATGGTATCATTCTTCACGTTGGTCAGAGTGTGCTTTGCGGTGTCCAAGGTGATGTCCTTATCTGCCGGGATGGTCACATCTTCTGTAACATCCTTTTTCAGTTTGATGGTGTCTCCGCTCTTTGCAGCCTTAATGGCCTCTGCCAGCGTCTTGTAGGTGTTATCACCTACCGTTGCAACGATGGTCGGATCCTCTACGCCGATGGTTCCATCTTCATTCTCAGCCGGCGCAAATCCCTCTGCAACGTAATCGGCAATGACATCCTTGCTCTTATATGTACCGCCGGATACCTGAATGCCGGTCTTCGCTGCTTCGGCCTTGGTCTCATCGTTATTTTTCGATCCGCCGTACATCTTCTCCACTGCGGTGAAGTCGCCACCCTTAACGGTAACGGTTCCAATCTGAGAATCCTTGAACGTATTGCATACCAGATTCTTGGTCTTGAAGATTCCGCCGTTGATGGTCAGTTCCCCCTTGTCGATGGAATCGTCATACTTTCCGTTGTGGATTCCAGCCAACTCCGTCTCATAGGTTCCGCCGTTGATGGTGGCAACATTCCAGTTCATGACTACGGCCTGTGCGATGTTGGTGAATGTTCCATCATCAATTACCACTTCGCCACCGTCATCGTTCTTGATGGTGTTAAGTCCGCCGCTGAATGTACCATTCTTGATGTGGAGCTTCGGGTTCTTTGCACTCGTTCCTTCTTTGTATTCATTCTTGTAGTTGAAATAACCATTCTCAACTAGGGAAGAGAAGTTGTCGTTCTCGGCCTTGACGGTTGCTCCATCGATGGTCATCTCGCCACGGTTCAGAATGCTATAGTAGGAATTCTTATCCGGATCAGCGGATTTGGTCTTGCTACGGATAACCGTTACATCCTTCAGCACTGTCGTACCCTTGTTATATAACGGAGTTCTTCCATTGGTAATATTATCAATGGTTCCTCCACCGACTACGGTCAGCTTACCACCGTATGCCACGGTAATGGTGTGTTCCTTGGCATTGGTCAGAGTGTGCTTTGCAGTGTTCAGTGTGATATCTGCATCTGCTGGGATGGTTACATCTTCTGCTACATCCTTCTTCAGCGTGATGGTATCCCCGCTCTTTGCGGCCTCAATGGCCTCTGCCAAAGTAGCGTAGCCGGTCTCACCGATTGCCGCAACGCTTTCTTCGGTCTTGTTATTCTCTGCTTCCCCTGCATTCTCCTCAGTGTCTGCCTGTGGGCTGGCACTCTTCGATTCTGCCTGGGAGGCTTCTTCCTGCCCATTTTCCGAAGATTCAGTCTGTGCGGAATCATTCTGATTCTCTCCGGTCTGGCTCTCTGTTGTCGATGTAGTATCGCTTGACTCTGCAGTATCCGCAAATGCGAACGATGGCATATAGGTCATCGTCATGAATACGGATAGAAGCAGGGCCATAGCACGATTCTTGCTATTCATCGTGTCCCCCTTTGCTCTATGAGCTCATTATAGTAATACATGTTACAATGACATTATAGTCTCCGTTATAATGTTATTTCAATAGGCAAATGAAAAAGTTTTCACAGTTGTGTAAATTTTTACACATTGTTTGCCTTTTTCTTTCATTGTTTCTTCCGAATCTTGCGCAAAACACAATATATAGTTGTTTTACCCACACCGAATACATATATATAGTTTTATCCATCCAAATATAGTGCCGTAACTTGACATTTTGGGACCAATTTCGAAGGTAAAAGCAACTCATTTTACCATACAAAAAGACGTCCAAAGTGCATATTTATACACTTTGAACGTCAACTTCCGTTCGTCTATTTCAATAATAGGTCCTACGCCTTCTTGTATGTGCTATAGGCAAACATGGTTAGGATTGGATAGATTTCCAGACGACCCAGAAGCATATCCACACACAGAATCAGCTTGGAGAATCCGCCGTAGGCGGCAAAGTTGGCCATCGGTCCCACCGCATCGAATCCTGGGCCAATGTTGTTGAAGGTGGCCATGACCGCGGTGAAGTTGGTGGTCATGGTGAACTCCTTTGGATCCAGTGATATTAGCAGGAAGCTGATGATCAGAATGAACACGTACAGTGCCAGATACGCCTGCACGTGCTGGATGGTCTTCTCGCTGACCCGCTCTCCATCAATCCGCACGGTTCGAATCTCTTCTGGGTGGAACACGTTATGCAGGTTTCTTCTCGCAGACTTCATCAGAATCAGCACCCGGGAAACCTTGATTCCGCCACCGGTACTACCTGCGCAGGCGCCTACGAACATGAGTACCGCCAATATGGCTTTGGAGAAGTCCGGCCACAGATTGAAATCTACTGTAGAATATCCAGTGGTGGTGATGATGGATGCTACCTGGAAGGATGCGTCCCGAAGGGTTTTCCCCATGCTTCCATCTGCACCGTAGCGCATCAAATTCACCGTAATGAACAGGATGCTCGCCAATACGATAAGCGCGTACAGGCGGAATTCTTCTCCCTTCGCCACCTCTCGGAATCGCCGGTGCGCAATCATGTAATAGACGCTGAAATTAATTCCGGAGAGCAGCATGAACACCGTGGTAATCCACTGGGCCAGCGGCGTATAGTCCGCACAGCCG
>JBNMGJ010000042.1:0-11721 GCA_050872185.1 Mogibacterium sp. | reverse complement strand
GTACAGGTTCGGTCCTGGTACCAGAGGGAATACGGATACGGTCAGGAAGATGGTAGCCGGTGCCCGGTTCACTCTTGCCATAATCTGTGCGAATACCGCCACGAAAATTGCCGCAAATAGGGTTCCCTGGAAATTGCTGGTGGTCATCTCATAGACCACGTAATACACGGCCCAGGTGAAGAATGCGCCAATACCGGAATAGACCACCTGGATGCCCTTCACGTTGAACCAGAGTCCGAACCCAACGCAAGCCAGCGTACAGAAAATCAGTTGTGTTGTGAAACTCGGTGCCAGTACCAGCATATTACATCACTCCTTTCAGCAGCAGAATCGGCAGTGCGATTCCGATAGCAATTCCAGTGGCACCCAATACGGAGTTCCACATGTTCACGATTCCGGACAAAGTATCCCGGTGCAGCAAATCTCGAATTCCGTTGGTGAACCCGATTCCAGAAATCAAAAGCATTACTACACCTACCGTGATGTAGTTCACGTGATCTCCGATACCCATTGCTACCGCTACAATGATGAACAGCTCCACCACGCAGGAAATAATTGCATTGTATATCAGCGGATTGTGCTCGTATTTGCCCAGAATATCTCCCAGCGCCACGATAATAATGGATGCCAGGATAGCCACAATGGTGTCCATGAAATTGGAGTTGAAGAACACCGCGAATCCGGCACCACCCATGATACCCGCTACGTAGTGTTCCCACTTCGGCTGAGGTGGACGATCCATTACCTCTTGAAGCTTCGCCTTGAGCTCTGGGGCATCTGGTGTATTCTTACAGGCATATCGGGACAGATTATTCAGATAATCTAAGCGATCGAAATTCATTTCCCCGCCTGGCACGTGCCGAATCTGCGTCAGAATTTCGCCCTCCGGTGTCTCCACCGTAGCCTGAATGTTGGAAGAAATTACCCAGCAGTTGCTCCGCTTGAAATGATAAGCATCACACAAACGATACAGGCTGTCTTCCACACGGCCGATTTCCGCACCGCTGTTCACCATCGCTTCTCCAATATCGAGAATTCCCTTTAGAACCTTTGCATAATCCATTTTCTACCCTCGTTTTTCAAAAAATAAATCGGCGTGCCACCGAACCCGGCTGCACACCGATTACATTATCATATTAAAAAAACGGTTTCAATAGGTTTTCCCTATATTATTTTTTTAACTTACTCAAACCCCGAAACGCTTGAAAACAGGCAACTTCACGGCTTTTCCATGTGGTTGCTTTGGGCCGAAGAAACCTGCTTTTACATCAGGTTAATGGCTCTCATGAAGGCCGGTATCAGCTGCTTCTTGCGAGAGAGAACGCCTTTGAGTTCGTAGCCTCCATCCGTCTTCGGTGCATCCTTGAAGGCGATATCCGCCAGCTCCTCCGCCCGTTCTCCGGCGTACAGCATCTCAGAGGAAGAATTTCGAATGTCCGTCAGCAGGAAGAATACCATGGAGACGCCGTTCTTTCCACACTCATGTTGCAGTAGCGGCTGAATCCGTTTCTTAATCACCTGAAGTTCGTCTTCGCTCATGGAACTAATCTGTCCCACGCCAAAGCTGGTGTTGCCGAAGGTGAACTTCTTGTAATCCTGGTAGAAGATTTCCTCTTCCGATTTGTTGGCCAGATCCGATCCCGCCTCGAACATCTCGGTGGCGAAACTTTCAATATCGATATCCGCTAGGAGTGCCAATGCTCCTGCCGCCATCTTGTCCTTGAGGGTGCAGGTCGGAGACCGGAACATCAAGGTGTCCGAAATCACCGCCGCACAGAGGAGGCCCGCAATGGCAGGCTCAATCTCGATGCCCTTCTCCACGAACATTTCGTAGAGGATGGTGGCGGTACAGCCCACCGGCTGATTGACGAAGTAAATCGGCTGCAAAGTCTGCAGGGTTCCCAGCCGGTGATGGTCCACAATCTCCAGGATTTCCGCCTCATTAATGTTATCCACCGCCTGGGAAGTCTCGTTGTGATCCACCAGAATCACCCGTTTTTTCTGAATTCCCAGAAGATTACGGCGGGAAATGGTTCCCACGTACCGATCTTTGTCGTCCACCACAGGGAATGCTCGGTGCCTGGTAGACGCCATGGCCGCCCGAACCTTGTCCGTGTAATCGTCGGTCTTGAAGGTCATGATATCATCCTGAATCATGATGGACTCCAGTGGCACGCTCTTATAGATTTCCATGGATGCGGCAAAGGTATCCATGGTGGTCTCGATAATCACCGCACCGGTTTCCTCCGCTTTGGCAATCACTTCCTCGGAGGCCTTCGCATCCAGGCACAGAATCAGGGCCTTCGCCCCCTTCCCCAGGGCTGCCAGCTGGTTTTCCACCCGGTCTACCATAATCATCAAATCTCCGAGCTCCACGTACGGAAGCATTCGCTCCACCATGGCTGCACCCACCAGAACCTTTCCCTGCTCGAAGTGCTGCTCTCCGTTTCCGCACACAATGGTTCCGCCCAGGGTCTCCGCAATATCCTGATACCGTGGTTTCATGCTGGAAAGGAAAGTGCTATCTTCCGCTTCCATGAATGTCTTCGCAATATCCCCCTTGGTAATCAGTCCGATTACGTGGTCATTCTCGGTAATGGGAAGGGTGACCGCATCGGTCTTTCCCATAAAGTCCCAGGCCTTCTTAATGGTCATTTCCTTCGGAGCCCCCGGCGTGCGCCGGATTTCCATATCGCAAACCTGGGCGCCAATATCCCCCAGATACTCCGGCACCGGCATGTTGAACCGGTCCAGCACATACTTCGTCTCCTGGCTGATTTCTCCTGCCCGCATCGGCACGTAGTGATGACTGTGGGTGGTAAGGTTCTTCAGCTGTGCATATGCAATGGCGGAACAGATGGAGTCCGTATCCGGGTTCTTATGTCCGATGACTATAATATTCCTCTCGTTCTGCATGGCTTTCTTTTTCCTTTTCTCCATTCTCCACCTCTTGTTTCGGCTACTTCATGCGAATCGTCTTGATTTTCTGATCCTGCAGCGGCTTGTCGTTCCACGGATTTCGCTCTGCGTTCACGATGGCATCGGCTACATCCATTCCCTTGGTAATCTTACCGAAGGATGCGTACTGTCCGTCCAGATGAGGCGCATCCGCTACCATAATGAAGAACTGGGAACCTGCCGAGTTCGGATCCATGGCTCTTGCCATGGACAGAACGCCTCTGGTGTGCTTCAAATCATTCTTGAATCCGTTGGAAGTAAATTCTCCCGGAATGCTGTATCCTGGGCCACCGGTTCCGTTGCCATCTGGGCATCCGCCCTGAATCATAAATCCCGGAATTACCCGATGGAAAATCAATCCATCATAGAAATTCTTCTCAATCAGCGATTCGAAATTCTCCACCGTCTTCGGTGCTACATCTTCGTACAGCTCCCCTTCCATTACACTGCCGTCTTCCATTTCAATGATAAATTCTTTCATATCTATCCCCTTACTTTCTATAGAATTGCCTTGGTAAAAGCAGCTCCGAAGTCCTCTCCGGGAACTCCGGCACTGCCCGAAATAATTTTACAACATAATCGAAGTCCTGTGAACCCTTCCGAAACTATTACTATTTTCTATTTGAAAAAAAACGATTTGGTGATACTATTTAGTTGTATATTTATGTTTATTGATAGGAGGAATTCATTATGAGATTAGATGCAGCAGGCAAAGCTTGCCCAATTCCTGTAATTATGGCAAAGAAAGAACTGGACAATGGCACTCAGGACCTGTCCATTCTGGTAGATGGTCAGACTCAGATTGACAACCTGACCCGTCTGGGAAAGACATATGGAAGAGAAATCACCGTAACCACTGAAGGCGATAAGATGGTTGCGACTTTCGCCGATGGCAACGGAACCATTCCGGAAGCCGCACACACTTTCGACGAAGGCACTTATGCCGTATTCTTCAACAAGGAAGGTCTGGGCGAAGGAGATCCGGAGCTGGCCATGAACCTGGCAAAGATGGCAATCTTCACCCTCTCCGAAAGTGACAATATTCCGACCTACGTGCTCTTCATGAATGGCGGCGTGAAGCTGACCACCGGTGTAGAACCTCAGATTGTGGACAACCTGAACACCCTGATTGAAAAGGGAACCAAGGTTCTGGTATGCGGAACTTGCCTGAACTTCTACGGAATCAAGGACGACTGCAAGGTAGGAACTGTCAGCAACATGTATGACATTCTGGGTGCAATGCAGGAAGTTTCCAAGGTTATCACCCTGTAAGGCGGCGTTCTTCTATGGTTGATACATTTTTTCTATACACTTTCGAATCCACCCACGGTGCCATTTCCACGGAGAAACTCCTGAAGCCGGTGGGCTGCACGGTGATGCCGGTGCCTCGCCATATTTCCACCAGCTGCGGAATCGCGGTTCGCGTGGAACCGGAGAAATTTGAGGAATCAAAAAAGGCATTCCTGGAGAAGACTGAGTTCAGTCCCGAGGAATACCATGTGTACCGCATTGAGGAAGATAAATCCGTTAAACGATTCGATTTCGAACCGGTTGCCCTTTAGAGGCAACCGGTTTTTTCGTCTGAAGGTAAGTGATCTGCCGGATGTGCCACGGATACCCGCTCTTTGGAAACCACAAAGGTTCCGTCGACCAGGTCCAGCGGAATCAGGTCACAGTTGTGCACATCTTCGTTCCAGAAATCCTTCAGTTCCTTGTGTTCTAATGCAAGAAGCATGGCGTGGATGGCGGTGCCGTGGGAGGTAAGTAGTACGGTCTCCGCATCCACCTTCTTGAGGTCCTCCAGGAAATCCATGACCCGGTCAATCAGTTCCGGAAAAGTCTCGCCTTCCCCCATGGGCTGAAAGCGTTCCGGTGCGGTAAAGAATGTCTGGGCCGTGCCCGGAAGCTCCGTGTATTTGGATCCTTCCAATTCTGCAAAATTAAATTCTTTCAATCTCTCATCAATCCGAATTTCCTCCAAGCTTCTCCCGGTTACAATCTGACAGGTATCCAGCGCCCGCTTCAGAGGACTGGAATATACTCGGTCGAAATGAAGTCCCTTCTCTCGAATCACTTCTGCCAGCTCCTTCGCCTGGCGGATTCCCGTTTCGTTCAGCTCCACATTCAGGTGTCCCTGCACCCTTCTCTCTCGGTTCAGATCCGTCTGACCGTGTCTCAGAATATATACTCTCACTTTGATTCTCCTGTTTCTGTTGTCTTAAGTTTGCACTTGAACCCAGCGAAATTGCGCCAAGTTGCAAATGGGTTTCATAACAGGCATTATTCTATCACAGTGATTTCTGTGGGGTCAATAAGCCCACATCAATAGAATCATGGCTTTCGAGCATGGGCCGCCACTAGAAGCCCCGTGCAGCTCAGTGCAAACAGAATCATCATCACCAAGAAACCCTCGTCACCGGTTTCCGGCGACCCGCTTTGCAGTTGTTTCGCTCCACTGCTCTCGTTGCTGACCTCCTTTCTTTTTTCCTTCTCCGTTCCTTTGGAAATATCCGATGCTTGCTTGGAAGCTTTTTCTACACTCCTTTCATTCTGAATCCTTATTTCGTTCGCATTTTGCTTTGAATCGTCTTTTGAATTTTCCTCGGGATTTCCGTCGGATATCTTTTCCGAAATTTTTTCCGTTGGATTATCCAAGTCCAGGATTTCGTCATTCACCGACTCCTCCTTCGGAATTTCCTCCTCACTTTCCGGTTCGTTCTCTTCCGTTTCGAAATCCCGCTTTTCGTCAGGATCCGCTTCATCCGAAATAACGTTCTCCAGTTCTTCGTCTTCTTCTATTTCTCCATCGTTCTCGATTTCTTTTGATTCAATCGATTCGCTAGAGTCTTCTCTCTCCTCATCCTCCTTTCCTGGACTAATTACTTTCGGTTCGGATGTCTGTCCTTGCAGGATATTTGCCGTTCCGGCATTTTGTCCCGAAGCTTTCTTCGTTACAGACTTCCCTGCTGACTTCTTTGACTCCGCCTTCAGGTTGCGGATGCGGATCACCGTACTGATGGTTCCATTGTACCGTTTCGCCCGAACCTTTGCTTTCGTCTTAGAAGCCTTGAAGTACCACTTTCCGTTCCTCTTCACGCCGCCATCTCGGCCGGCCGAGTACCAGAGCAAATTTCCCTTGGAATCCTTCCCGGCATACACTGCCGTGTGTGTGTGGCTGGCCCAGCCGCAGATGTCGCCCTTCTGAAGTCCGGCTTTCTTTGCCTTCTTCCCGGGATGCAGCACTTTCACCTTCTTGTTCTTTGCAATAACCGCCGATTTTCCGTGGATTTTTCCTCCTTTCTCAATCCAGAAAACCTGCCCCTTCTTCAGCACCCCTGCATCCTGAAGTGCCCAGGATACATAGAGGGCACAGTTGGTCACACGCCGCGACCCCTTGGATCTGCCATAGGTGCTTTTACCGCCACATTGACTGTAAGTGAAATGATCTTTCTCAAGATTCTCCGCCACCTTATCTAGCGAGCTGGTCACCTGTTGGTAGGAATACGTTCCGGCACAGGCCGACACACTTCCAAAGGCCAGTATTAGAAGCACCATTATCAAAGTTGTCCATCCAGGAATACCGGTTCCGGATTTTCTCTTCATTCACAATCTCCTTTCTCTATTCAATTCCGGTATTGCAGCGCTGATTTCTTCCGGTGAATGTATTATGCCACAGAAAAAATTCCCCTTCAGTACACACTTGATTTGATACGTAAAAAAAATAAACTATACGATTTATGACCCGCTGCGGACATAAAAAAAGGAGCCCGCACACGTTTTTCGTGCGCCAGCCCCGATATCGCCATTCTCTTATTTCTCCAATATGTACGCCTTTCGGTTCTGCCGACCCCAACGGATGCACTCCTGAGTGCTCCGCATGTAAAGGTCTACGATGTGGCCCTTGACCGCGCCGCCGCAGTCGTTGGCCACCGCAATGCCATAGCCTTCGATATACAGCCGGGTTCCATAGGGAATTACCGAAGGGTCCACCGCACAGGTGCCATATTGAACCTTCTGCCCCGTAGATCCGTGGGCGTTGCTCCCAGAATAGTACGCTGTGGTGTTGGCGGTGAAAGTCCCCTTGACTCGGGTCTCACCACTTTCCCCCGTCTCCGATGTTCCGCATTTAAGCACGTGATCCTGAGGTTTCTGAATCCAGGACTTCCGCTTTCGCAAGGTCTTTGTCTTCTTTCCATTCACGTAGGTGGTGGTGTACGTGTAGAGCCCCACGCCGTCTTTCCCCTGGGTTTCCTGCACCGTACCAGAGGAAACCGAAGGATCCAGCACGACTCGGCTCCCAGCCTTTACCTTCACTTCCTTGTCGACGCTCTTCGTGTGGACTTCATCCACCGTGATTTTCGTATCTTCCTTGACCTGAGAATCCAAATCCGGCGTGATGATATCGTCGCTATCGTAGGAGATGTGATTCAGCTTCAGATTCTCTCGAACCGTCCCCGTCTTCAAGGTGAATTCCTTCGGCTTTCCGTGGATTTCCATGGTGGTCTTAATGCATTCTGTCACGTGGATTTTCATGTCATTCGATACGGGATAGTCCCGGCAGGGTTTCACCGTATCAATTTCCGATACCCCGATATCCGCTTCCTTCAGCACCCCTTCCACGGTATCCGCCCGGGTCTCCGCCACCAATTTCTCCGTCTTTCCGTCCATTCCGGCGCACAGAATGGTCACCTTCTCTGGGATAATCCAGCTGATTTCCTGCCACAGTGCAATCCCCGCGGCCAGCAGCAGAATTACCCCCATGGTTTTCGTGTGCTTATCCCGAAAGAATATCTGATACAGGGTTCTGCGATGTTTTTCCGTCTTCGTTTCCCGACCCATATTCCCCCTCCTTATTCCCGGGAGTCGCCCCTGTGAATCAGTTTGCTCCGGTCATCCCTTCGGATTTCCTCCCGAATTTCTTTCTCTATGGATTCCTGCGCCAAATCCTCTTCCCCTTGGAAAGATTTCCTCGCTACCATCTGGGATAATTCATCCATTCCGTGTTTTTTCAAGAATTTTCTAAAAGCAGCTTTCGCATAGGCCGCATCTTTCCGGAAAAGATACAGATGGAAGGTGTTTGCAGAGAGGAATTGAATCACCTGCCCCATATCCCCGTAGGGCACCGAAGCCAACATTCCATCTGCTGTGCGGAAATAGAATCCGTGATTCATACCCTCCACACCAGTAATCTTCTGGGTATACAGTTCGGCTTTTCCTCCTGGGATATCCAGTTCCATTCGGTAATCCAGTACGTCCACTTATTTCCCCTTTCTATTCTTCACCATCGGCTTGAGCTTCTTGTACATTCTTCCCGCTTTGTCGGAACCGAAGATTTTCATCAGGCCATTGTTGAGATCCTGCTTCGTGCTTGTACTTTCCAGGATCTCCAGAATTTGTTCCGCATCACCGGCGTATTCCGGAACCTGCTTCTTCATCTCCCGGATTCGCTTGTCTTTCTCGTTCGCCTTCTTCTGCGCTTTCTTTCTCTCCTTATCGGCTTTTTTCTCCGCCTTTTTCTCTGCTTTCTTTTCGGTCTTTCTTCCCGGAACCTTAAGGTCCGCATTCCGGCTTACCGCCATTCCCCGCTTCTTCCAGAAATCTACCACCGCATCAAATCCCGTGTCCTTACTTACGATGACGTAAGTTTCTGTAGGGTTCTTCGCCAGCCGATATCCCAGCCAAGTCACCAACTGGAAATCCAGCGCATTCTTTCCCCCAGTCTTGATGGACAGGTACTCCTTGCGCGCCGGACTCTGCTCCAGCTTCTGGTGTACGCTCAGGTTGATGGAACTGTGCTTCTCCGAGTAGAAAATCAGCAGGCTGTCTTCTGCCGACAGATTCTCCAGTCCTTCAAAACCGCTATTCGCAACATTCTCAATATCAATCAAAAAATTCATACTTCACTCACTTTCTATTTATCTATTATATTTTCCTTCCGGACAATGCATCTGCTCGTCCTGTTCTTTCCATTGAATCTAAATATTAATTATACCTCATTTTACAGTTTATTTAAAGTTTCCGGTCCCTTCCCACACTCCTTGCAGTCCCTCTGGAATATTGTTATGATGGTTTTATATCAATATGCTATATCAACACTAGGAAGGTTCTTATGAATACGAAAGAAAATACATCCGGAAATCGCCGGAACGCTGGGAAGCGGCGCCGCGCCACACTTATTCTCTTGATTTTCATGTTGCTCCTTCTTGCCGGCGGAATTCTATTTCTCCGGTACCAGGCACAGCACCAGATTGGCGGTCTCAGCCGAAAGCCGGTGCTAACTCTAGAAGGAGACAGCACCATCACGGTATATCCTGGAGAGAAATTCCAGAATTCCGGATACAAGGCAAAGAATTACCGCGGAAACGATATTTCGGGCAAGGTGAAGGTCCAGACCTCCTTTTCAGGCGTCCGGAAGGACGGCACCCTCTGGAAGTCCGGCAAGGGAACTGTAACCTATACCGTCACCGATTCTGGGAACACCGTGACGAAGAAGCGGCACATCCGTACCGCCTACCACAAGCCGGATTCCTCAGCCAAAGATTACGGCCACGGCGTGGCTGTCTGCATGTTCCACAACATCTACGACGCAAAGAATCCCCCAGCGGATTTGAACACCAACTACATGTCCCAAGAGGAATTGTCCGCAATCCTGCAGTACCTCATCGACAACGACTATTACTTTCCTAGTTGGCAGGAGCTTCGGGATTATATCGACGGCAAAATCGATTTGCCCGCCAAATCCGTGGTCCTCACCTTCGACGACTGCGCAAAGAATTTCCAGAAATACGGCATTCCGATTCTGGAGAAGTACGATGTGGAAGCCACCAGCTTTGTCATCTGCGCCAAGAATGGAAAGGAAGTGCTTCGGAAATACAAGAACGTTAAACACATCAACTTCCAGTCCCACTCTTACAACAGGCACCGCCCCGGCGGCACCATCGGCCACGGGGGAATCTTCCCCGCTCTTTCCGTTGAAGAAGGGGTGGAAGATTTGAAGAAATCCATCGACATGCTTGGAAGCGGTGAGGCCTTCGCCTATCCATTCGGCGACTACACCGACACCTGCGAGGAAGCCGTCAAGCAGACGGGATTCCTCTGCGCCTTCACCACCGAGTACGGCACCGTCCATCCTGGAGACGACCCGTACCTCCTCCCGCGAATCCGGGTGAACGGCGGCTGCACCACCGAGGAATTCGCCGAATCCATTCAAGGTTAATTTCTGATAAAAGGAGTTTTCTATGCTATTCAACGACCGGAAAACCATACTTCGCTATCTCGAAAATCACCTTCGGGTGAACGGTCACATCATCGGAGCTGCTTCCGGCAGCGGTCACAGCGCCCTGTCTGCCGTAAAGGGCGGCTCGGATATGATCCTAGCCCTTTCTGCCGGTCGCTTCCGTTCCTCTGGGAGACCTTCTTTTGCCAGCTATCTATGCTACGGAAACAGCAACCATATTGTGGAAGAGTTCACTGCCCGAGAGCTGATGACGCTTCTCCCCTACACCCCTGTCCTTTTCGGTTTAAACGCTTCGGATCCTCTTATTGACCGCCGGGAGTACATTCAGGGAATCAAGGATTCCGGACTCTCCGGCATCGTGAATTTCCCTTCGGTGGCTCTAATTGAT
Organism: Mogibacterium sp.; assembly: GCA_050872185.1. Lineage (GTDB taxonomy): Bacteria > Bacillota > Clostridia > Peptostreptococcales > Anaerovoracaceae > Mogibacterium_A. Next base: position 1,138 of record JBNMGJ010000042.1, on the reverse strand, counting down.
GGGAACTTCCGGGATGCTTTGGAAGCCGACGGCATGGGCTTTCAAAGCGAAGTGGACGCCATTCGAATCGCCCACGACATGGATTTCTTCACTCTGGCTTTTGTGTGCACTGGAGAACAGACGAAATCCATGATTGAAGCCGGTGCAGATGTGATTTGCGCCCACCTGGGACTGACCCCGGGAGGCACGCTAGGGCCGAAGAAATCCAGTTCCCTGGAGTCCGCGAAGAAGATTGCGGATGAAGTATTCGCCGTCTGCGACGAAATGGCACCGAACATTCTCAAGATGGTCTACTCTGGTCCGATTAAGACACCGGTGGACCTACAGTATTTCTACGAAAACACTCCGGCGCAGGGGTTCATCGGCGGATCTTCCTTCGAACGAATTCCCTCGGAGAAGGCCATCCTGGCCACTACCAACGCATTCAAATATCCGCTGGACGTGGGTCTGAACGAGAAACGGGTCAAATCCCTAGAGGGGGTGCTGCACGCCGGTGATTACGATTACATCGAATACGTGCAGGAGCACATCCGTACCCACTACGATCAACTTATCACTTTACAGGAACTGGCACTGACCCTTCACGTATCTGCCCCTTACCTAAGTTCTCTTTTCCGCAAGAAGGTGGGCATCAGTTTCACCGAATACCTGATTCGGTACCGTCTGAATCAGGCCTGCGAACTCCTTCGTTCCAGTGAACTGCCCATTTCTGAAGTGGGGCTCCGAGTGGGTTACTCCGATCCAGTTCAGTTCAGCAAAATCTTCAAGAAATACAAGGGGCTTTCCCCTCGAAATTATAAGACTACCCTTTTGGCCCAGCGACATGATGGAATTCCGGAAGCCTAGGGAACAACGGATATTTTTTTATCAAAGAGAAACTTATAACAAGAATCTTATATAAGCACAAATTTAAGCTGTCTAAGCACATTTTTCAGAACCTCCTGAATGGTACAATGAAGTTAGTTAGAATGTATAAGGAGGGAATGGTTTTGAAAACAATTGCTGTGCTCGGAACCTTTGATACCAAGGGAAAAGAGCTTAATTTCATTAAGGAATGCATCGAAGAACAGGGGGTTCAGACCTTGTGCATCAATACCGGTGTGTTCGATCCGGTTGTCGCACCGGATATCAGCAGTGC
>JBNMGJ010000072.1:0-8727 GCA_050872185.1 Mogibacterium sp. | reverse complement strand
CTCTCGAACTTGGTGTTCTCCACATCCAGGGAAGAACCGGTCTTAAGGAAGTCAATGTATCCGCCCAGGTCTACATCCAGGTGGGTGCAGTCTGCGCACAGTCCGGTGTGCAGTCTTGCCGCACATCTTGGTGCCAGGTCTCTTCCGATATTGGAAGCCCCGAACAGCATGATTTCCGGCTTATACTCTTCTACCATGTCACAGATAACCTTGGTATATCCGTCAGTTGTGTAATTCTTCAGGAGTGGGCTGTCGCATACGATAACCTGATCGGCACCGTAGCCGCCAATTTCCTTCGCAATTCCATCTACGTTCTCACCCAGGAGGATTCCGCACAGGTCTACTCCCAGTTCGTCTGCCAGTTTCCGTCCTTCGGAAATCAGCTCAAAAGTTGTCGGCATCATTACGCCCTGACGCTGCTCACAGAACACCCATACATTCTTGAAAGCAGCAATATCTGCACTATTGTAAGCCATTAATATTTCTCCCTTCTTAGATGATGTGCTTGCCGGTAAGAATTCCTGCCAGCTTGTCTGTGGTTTCTTTTCCGGATCCTTCCAGAATCATGCCTGCACCCTTTCTCGGTGGTGTGAAGGACTTATAGATATTGGTCGGGGATCCCTTCAGGCCGATGGTTGTTTTATCAATCAGCGGATGATCCTTGAGGGCTTCGTAATCCATTAGTTTTACAGGCATATCGAAGCATTTTTCCGTGCCTGCAACGGACATGTATCTTGGCTCGTTCAGTTCCTTGATGCAAGTAATCATGCAAGGGGTGTGGGTCTTCACCACCATATAGCCATCTTCCAGCATTCTCTGTACGGTCAACGTGTTGCCGTCCTTCTCAATCTTGCCAGCATATGTGATCTGCGGCAGGTGCAGTTTCTCTGCAATCTGCGGTCCAACCTGGGCGGTATCTCCGTCGATTGCCTGACGGCCGGCGATGATGATATCCTCCTCGCCCAGTCCGTAAGTATCGATGGCTGCCGCGATAATCTGGGATGTTGCGTATGTATCGGATCCACCGAATTCACGAGCGGAAATCAGAACGGTTTCGTCTACCCCCATGGCCATCAGTTCTCTCAGCATTCCTTCTGCTGGAGCCGGTCCCATGGTAAAAGCAACCACCTCACAGCCATACTCATCCTTGAGAGTCAGAGCGGCTTCCACTGCGTTCAGGTCATCCGGGTTGATGATTGTCTGCATGGATGCACGGTTCAGTGTTCCGTCATCGTTCACCGCTACCTTACCGGAGGTATCCGGAACCTGCTTTACAGTTACCATAATTTTCATATTTCCATTACCTCCTTACTTTCTAAGCAAGCTGTTCGCGATAACAACCTGCTGAATTTCGCTAGTTCCTTCGAAGATGCTCAGGATACGAGCGTCACGGTACATTCTTTCCACTCTGTACTCTTCAATGTATCCGTATCCACCGTGAATCTGAACCGCTTCATATGCGCATCTGTTTGCCATCTCTGCGGCGAAATACTTCGCTTCCGAGCATACCTTGCTGGCTTCCGGATCGTTGGCATCCTTGAGGAGGGCTGCATGGTAGGTCAGCTGACGAGCTGCTTCCAGTTCGGCCTGCATCTTCGCAATCTTGAAGCTGATTGCCTGGAAATCTGCCAGCTTGTGTCCGAACTGCTTTCTCTCCAGGGAGTACTTTACAGCCTCGTCCAGGCATCCCTGTGCCAGACCGATGGACATTGCCGCAACGCCCAGACGTCCGCCATCCAGAGTCTTCATGGCGTACTGGAATCCCTTGTGGAGAGGTCCCACCAGATTTTCCTTCGGAACTCTTACGTCTTCGAATACCACGTCGCAAGTCGGATATCCCTTGATACCCATCTTCTTCTCCGGTGCGCCCAGGGATACGCCTTCTGCGTGCATGTCTACGATGAACATGGAAATTCCACGGGAACCCTTGAGGGACAGGTCGGTCTTTGCGAAAATGATAATCCAATCTGCCATCGGTGCGCCGGAAATAAAGCACTTACGGCCGTTGATAATATAGTCATCCCCATCTGGAATGGCGGTTGTGGTGGTACCACCCGCATCGGAGCCAGCACCTGGCTCGGTCAGACCGAATACCATGATTTTTTCACCGCTTGCAACCAGTGGCAAGTATTTCTCTTTCTGTTCCTTGCTTCCTGCCAGCAGCAGCGGGCCGCCGCCCAGGGAGTTGGATGTGTTGGCATAGATTGCCAGAACCAGGTCCTGACGCGCGAACTCTTCGTCCATCAGAACGAAGGAAAGGCTGTCTCCGCCTGCTCCACCGTACTCTGCCGGAATCTTGGTTCCCATAAATCCGTAGCGGGCCATCTTCTTATGCATCTCCCAGTTGAACTCACCGGTCAGATCCAGTTCGTCCTGCAGTTCTTTGGTGAACTCCGTCTCTGCGAACTGACGGAACAGTTTCTGCTGCAGGGCATGCTTTTTGTCAAGAATCATGTTGTCCTCCTTGATTATTTTATACACTCCGGGAGAGCGTATCGCCCTCCCGGCCTTACCTAACTGTCCTATTGTGGAATTTCATGTGCGGAAGAACCGTCGGTCAGCACTTCGTAGATTCCATCGATTCCGGAGAGGGCCATGGATCTTCCAGCCTCTTCCGTAAAGAATGCCATATGCGGCGTATGAATTACGTTCACGAAGGATCTGAGATACTTCAGCTTGAAGTACGGCATTCCTGGTGTGCGGATGATATCCTCATCGTGTGGCAGGTGGATGATTCCCTCTTCGCCTGGGAACGCATCCATGAACAGCGCACCAATCTTCTCCGTTTCAATTCCATCGATGATTGCGTCGATGTCCATCAGACCGCCTCTTGCGTTGTTCACCAGAACCACACCCGGCTTCATCTTGCCAATCGCCTCGCTGTCGATGAGATTCTCTGTCTCTGCGGTGAGGTTGGTGTGCAGTGTGATAACATCGCATTCCTTGTAGATGGTATCCAGGTCCACGTAGGTTGCATACTCTCTAACTGCATCGTTCTCATACATATCGTATGCCAGGATTCTGCATCCGAAGCCGGACAGGCACTTAATTACCGTGTAACCGATCTTTCCGGCACCGATGACACCAACGGTCAGGGAGCGCAGCTCCCGGCTCATTTTACCCTTCAGTGTAAAGTCGTTGTCATTGGTGTTGTACAGCGCCTTCTTCGCTTTCCGGATTGCCATCAGAATACCCATTACCGTGTACTCTGCCACGCCGTTCGGTGCGTAGCTTCCGTGAGTAATCCGGAGGCCCAGCTCTCTTGCGTAAGGTACGTCGATGTAGTCGTAACCTACGCAACGGAAGGCCTGTACCTTCACGCCGTTCTCTACCATGGTGTCCAGAATGGATTTGGAGAAATCACTCTGGCCCAGTGTGGTTACACCGTCACAGCCCTTGCTCATCTCCACTGTGGATGCATCCAGGATTGCGCTGGTGGAAATCAGGTCGATTCCCAGTTCCTTACAACGTGCTTCAATAACCGGTTTTTCGTCCGGACGGACTTCATATGCTGCAATTTTCATAACACTTTCTCCTTTACCTTAGGCCCTTACCTTACGGGCCACGCCTTGATTCGTAATCCGTTTTCTAGTCCCCTACCTCATTTGGCTAAAAAAACGTCTTCTCGATCTACACGCTTCCGACAATGTCTCGATTTCTCGATTAGTCTCTCAGTGCCGGATCCATTGGGATGGCTGCGCCGTCTTCCAGCATCTTTGCCACTTCCTCATCGGAGTAACCGTATTCTTTGAGGATACTTTCGGTCTGCTCACCCAGGTATGGTCCTCTGTTGTATTCCGGAAGGCCCATTTCCTTGAACATTACCGGCGGTCTTACCAGGGTACGCTTGTTTCCGTTGCTGTACTGCATCTCGTAGAAGATATCCGATGCCCAAGCCTGCTTGTCCACCAGCAGGGTATCCCAATTCTGCGCTACTGCATACGGCAGGTCTGCTGCATCCAGAATCTTGCACCACTCGTCGCAATTCTTCGAACGGAACTCGTTGGAAATCCATTCGGAGAATTCCTTTCTGTTCGGTACCAGATTCTTCTGTGGATAGAACTTTGGATTCTCTGCCATTTCTGGATGACCCATGGCGTTCATCAGTACCGGATAGTGTCTGTCGTACTGAGGCATCGCAATCTGCAGCCACTGATCGTCCTTGGTCTGGTATACCATGGTGAGCGGATTTCCGTTCTCCCATCTTTCCATTGGGAACTTGCAGCTGTCAGCGCCGTACTGGCTAGCCTGCAGCATCAGGGATACATCCCATACCGCACTGTGGAAGAGGGATACTACTACCTGATCTCCTTCTCCGGTGGTCTTCGCTCTATACAGTGCTGCCAGAACTCCGGCTGCCAGGTTCATTGCCACCTGGTGGTCACCAAATCCCTGTACGGTCAGCATTGGTGTGCTGGTCTTATCTCTCAGCGGTCCCAGGATTCCGCCTCTTGCATAGAATGCAGTGAAATCGAATCCCGGAAGGTCTTTGTCTGGACCCTTCTCACCGTATCCGGAGATGTAACCGAATACCAGCGCTGGGTACTTCGCATGAAGTGTTTCCCAATCCAGACCCGCTCTCTTCAGCGGTCCCTGACGCCAGTTGCAGATGAATACGTCTGCGTCTGCAATCAGCTTCTCCAGTGCTTCTCTTCCTTCCTCGGACTTGGTGTTGAGGGCGATACATCTTTTTCCTGCGTTTTCCAGGTCATAAGAGGTATTCTCTTTCTGGTCCAATGGACGGCCTTCGTTCACTGCAGTGTATCTCAGCGGGTCTCCCTTCGGAGCCTCTACCTTGATAACATCTGCACCCAGGTCTGCAAGAAATCTTGCGGTACAAGGTGCTGCGATAAATGTTGCAAGTTCTACAACCTTCACCCCTTCCAGAGGGAGTCTAACTTCGCTCATTTCTAACCTCCTGCTTTCTTTCTTCTACATATTCACCATATCCCGGAAGGTCTCCAGGTTGGTACGAATCTGTTCAAACTGTTTCATCTGGCGGTCCACCTCAATCTGGGTTACCGGGATGTCTGCGGCTTCACAGGCCTTCTTAATCATGACATAATCGAATTCTTCCGGATCGCAGAACTTTGTCATTGCCACAACTACACCTTTGGCACCTCTTTCCTTGGCGGTATCCACAATCCACTGAACTCTCGGCTTCTCCACATTGTAAAGAACGGAGCAGTTATCCATGTTGGCAAATTTCTCTGCCAGTGCGGTGAGAGCATCATCGCCTGCCGGAACATCGGTGCGATACTGACGGGACTGTGCTGCCACGTCATCGGCTACGATGTGGAATCCCAGCTCGTCGAAGATGGCATTCAGCTGCGGTGCATCGGTGAGGATACCGGAGACAATCACCGGAATGGTTTCCTCTGCCGGTGTTACTTCTTCCAGTTCCTTGATGAGCTGTTCTACCAGTTCTGTATGCTCTTCCTTGAGCATGAAGAAGGCGCTCTTGAACAGGTCGCTCCGCTGTGCCGCTGTGATTTCAGGATGCTTTGCCAGAAGCTCTTCTGCTTTCCGCATTGCTTGATTGTGTCTGTTATAGATACGATTGGATTCTGCCAGTGCGGATGCGTCGAACTTTCCACCTAGCTTCTCCAAATCGTCAATCACTCTTTCGTAACCCGCCTTCGTGTAAGCGATTCCGTATGCCGGCTTTCTGTGCTGCGGGTAAGTCATCGGGATGAAAGGAATATCTTTCACCGCATATTTCCAGTTCTCTCCCAGTGTCTTCAATGTGTCGCACAGGGAAGGAATCACGATAGCGCTTGCACCATCGTAAGCTCCGTTAATTCCCAGCTCCAGCATGGACTGTACGATGGAACATAGGAACGCCGGAAAATATTCTTTTGCCCGATTCAGTTCAACATCAGCACCCCACGCGCCCATTGGCACGAATCCCATTGAATGGAGTATTTCTTCTGGAGTATATACAGGAGAAGTCAGAACGACTTTCTTTCCCTGCTTGAGATAGGAATCCATCTGAGCACGCGGTGCTGTTGCTACTGTATGGAACTGTTCGAAAATTTCGTTAACCATCATTACTCTCCCTTCGCTTCCTTATTGGCCTCCATGATTTCCATCAGGCCCTGGACTCTCGTATCGTACTGCGCTTCGGAGAAGTTTCTCGGATCCGCCTGGTCTCCGTCGAAGCTTGCCACCGGAATGTTGCAGGCTTCTCCAATCTGACGGCTCATCTCGCTCATGAATCCGCTCCACAGCTTGCAGGAACGGTTGGTGTGTACCAACAGACCTTCTACGTTGTTATCCTTGCAGAGCTTGATTCTCTTGTCTCTGGATTTCTCCAGATTGATTGCGTTCGGCACGCTGCAGTATGCAGCAATCATCTCATCGAAGGAGTGATAGTCGAATCCAAAAGCATCGGCGTAGATGGTGGTAACCATGTTGATGCCTCTGTCTCTGAGTCCGTGAGATGTGGCTCTCAGATATGGCCAGCAAGCGATTCCCTCGAACATTACTCTGTACTTCTCTTCGCCGCGGAAGGTACTTGCTCCCTTCTCGTGGTTTTCCTTGTATTCCTTGAGGAGCTGTTCCATGGCTTCGCCAGCGGCTTCTTTGCCTCTTGCGGTTACCATGACTGCCATGTGATTCAGCAGGTCGAATCCGTTAAAAGGAGATGGCGTGTACTTCGCCTGTCCCGTTGCATCTAGCCAAGCCCGGCTGGATCTGCAGCTGAATCCGGTGACTTCCTTGAATCTCTCGTCGGACCACTTCAGGTCGAACAGATTCTCCAGGGTGTGTACCGCATCCCAGAACTGAGCGGAAACGTAATCGATTTCGGCCTGAGATACTTCATAATCTGGGTTGAACGGGATATCCAGAAGAATCATCGGAATATTCAGCTCAATGGCCAGATTCTCATACCACTTAATCATGCAGTTGCAGATATTGTTGCAACATAGCAGTACGTCTGGCATTGCCACATCCTGCTCCGGACATTCCTTCAGCTTCGCATAAGCCATGCTGATCCTTGCATATGCACAGATATCGTTGGAATATCCCTCTGCCTCTGCAACTTCGCACATTCTTTCGCCGGCACCTCTTGCCGCGATTCCTGCCGCCTGGTTCTCCGGGTATGCAGTTGCCAGTCCCAAAGTCTCCGGAATTTCTACCGGGAAGTTACTGGATACCCATGCAACCGGCTTTCCCTCTTTCTTTGCGGCGATGGCATCTGCAAATGCATCGGATGCAATCTTGCCCAGTTTGTATTTCGCCGAATTCGGATCTACCGGACGGCGTGCTTTCTTTTCCTCTGCCATTTTAACCTCCTGATTTCTTCACCTATACGTTCTGCTCTCTATCTTACTTATGTTAATTATCTGATTTCGGACCGATTTGCGGCATCTCCGGTGGTCTTGGTTCTTACCGGGTTTCTTTTACCGCTTGTCGGTGTGCATAAATGGCTGCTCCAATGGCCCCAAAGTACTGTGCCAGCGGTGAGACCTCGATCGTCATGTCCAGGCTCTGCTCCAGCGCCCTTCTCACAGCGCCGTTCTTTGCTACGCCTCCGGACATGCACACCATCGGTGTAACGCCAGCCCTCCTTGCCAGTGCTGACACCCTTGCCGCAACGCTTGCGCAAATTCCGGCGATGAGATCTTCCCGTTTGACTCCATTGGCCAGCTGGCTGATGACTTCCGATTCAGCGAACACCGTGCAGGTGCTTGAGATCGAGGCCGGATTGCTGGACTTAGCTGCACAGGCATCGAAGTCGCCAATGTCCATCTGAAGGATTGTCGCCATCACATCGAGGAAGCGTCCGGTTCCTGCCGCGCATTTGTCGTTCATGACGAAATTGGACATCCTTCCGCTTTCCGACAGGATAATCACTTTCGCGTCCTGCCCACCGATGTCGATTACACTTCGCAGCTCCGGAAAGACGAACCGTCCACCTAGCGCATGACAGGTCAGCTCACTGACCTCCCCGTCGCCGTGCTGGAAGTTCTTTCTTCCGTACCCGGTGATAATCGTTCTAGCAACGTCCCCGGCAGATAGTTCACACGACTTCAGGATGGAATCCATCGCTCTCTCGGGACTATCTGTACCCATTCCTCCAACAAAGAGGCTCTTTCCGATGATTTTCTCTCCATCCTGAAGCAGAATGCATTTCGATGTTGTTGATCCAATATCAATTCCCAGTGTGTACATTTCCAACCTCTGACATTTTGTATTATCTTCAATGCAGTTTTATTATATCAGCTGTTAAAATGCTGTCAATCTCATTCGGCAATTTTGTTAGTGTTTTAACGTTCGGTAATTTTTTCGGTATGAAAGAAATTCTTTATTTTTATTTTTCCTTGAATTTAAAGGCTTCCGGCTTGTCAAGCTTTTATCGAAATTTTCTATACCTGATTTTGTATTTGATAATTTTTCAACATATATTTGAATTTTTTAACATGTGTTTGCGTTCAACCCCGGAACCTCTTATAATGGATTAAAGTTCTTTTGTCTTAAATGATGGAGTTAAGCCTATGGATATTAATAAGTTAAAAGCATTTGTTGCTGTTTGCAACACCGGCAGCTACACCAAGGTTGCGAAGACTTTCGGTTATACCCATGCCGGAATTTCTTACATGATTAAGAGTCTAGAAGAGGAAGTGGGCTTCTCTCTTCTGGAAAAGAAAGGCACTAGCCGTATTCCGACGGCCAACGCCCGGAAGATTCTTCCGGACATTCTCAACGTGCTGGATTCCATGG
>JBNMGJ010000046.1:0-11010 GCA_050872185.1 Mogibacterium sp. | reverse complement strand
GCAGGCGGTGACATTCACGCCATCGCAGAGAAGCGGGACCGCGCCACTGCAACGGAGGTCCTGTCCAAGGGCACGCAGATTCTGGTTCCGAAGCTATATGCGGAGGGGAAATTTGACGGAATCATCTCCATCGGAGGCTCCGGTGGAACATCGCTGGCTACGCCAGCCATGAGAGCCCTTCCACTAGGGGTTCCAAAGGTGATGGTTTCCACCATGGCTTCGGGCGACGTATCCCCTTACGTAGGAACCAGCGATATTGTCATGATTCCTTCCGTTGTAGACGCAGAGGGACTGAACGACATTTCCCGAGTGATTTTCAGCAACGCGGCCAATGCCGTTGTGGGAATGGTGAAGAACCGCAAGGAACTGGAAAGCGACGGAAAGCCTCTTCTGGCGGCTACCATGTTCGGTGTTACGACACCTTGCGTGAAGGCTGCAGAAGAATATCTGCAGGAACAGGGTTACGATGTTCTGGTGTTCCACGCCACAGGTACCGGCGGCAGATGCATGGAAGCATTGATTGAACAGGGCTTTATCAAGGGCGTGCTGGATCTCACCACCACCGAATGGTGTGACGAGGTAGTAGGCGGCGTTCTGAATGCTGGGCCAGACCGGCTGACTGCAGCAGGCAAAGCCGGAATCCCCCAGGTGGTATCCGTAGGTGCGCTGGATATGGTGAACTTCGGACCGATGGACACCGTTCCCAAGGAATTCAAGGATCGGAACCTGTATAAGCACAACCCGACGGTAACACTAATGCGTACCACCTCAGAGGAACTTCAGACCATCGGCTCGGAAATCGCTACTCGCCTTTCCGCCGCCACCGGAAAGACTACACTGATGCTTCCACTGAAAGGGGTTTCCATGATTGACGTGGAAGGACAGCCTTTCTATGACGCAGAAGCGGATCAGGCGTTGTTCGATACGCTGAAATCCGGCCTTTCGGATTCTGATGTGGAAATTGTGGAGATGGATACCGATATTAACGATAAGGAATTCGCCGTTGCCGCTGCACAGAAGCTCATCGAACTTCTCCAGGCATAGCCGGTGGATGGAACCGTACGAATTGTTTTTTTAGAAAAAAAGGAGCGTGTACAATGAACAGATTGACAAGAGAAGAGAACATTGCAAAGTTCAAGGAACAGATTGCGAACGGAAAGATTCTGGTAGGCGTTGGTGCCGGAACCGGTATCACCGCCAAGAGCAGTGAAGCCGGTGGTGCAGACATCCTGATTATCTACAATTCCGGTCGTTACAGAATGGCAGGACGTGGATCCCTGGCAGGTCTTCTTTCCTACGGCGATGCAAACCAGATTGTAGTAGAGATGGGTTCCGAGGTTCTGCCGGTTGTAAAGGACACTCCGGTTCTGGCCGGCGTATGCGGTACGGACCCGTTCCGCGTAATGGATATCTACCTGAAGCAGCTGAAGGATCAGGGTTTCAGCGGTGTACAGAACTTCCCAACCGTAGGTCTGATTGACGGTATTTTCCGTCAGAACCTGGAAGAAACCGGCATGGGATACGGTCTTGAGGTGGAAATGATCCGCAAGGCTCACGAGCTGGATATGCTCACCTGCCCATACGTATTCGATCCAGATCAGGCTGCGGCCATGGCGGAAGCAGGCGCAGACATCATCGTTGCTCACATGGGTCTGACCGCAAAGGGAACCATCGGTGCAAAGACCGTTCTTTCCCTGGATGACTGCATTCCGAGAATCAAGGATATCATTAAGGCTGCAAGAGACGTTAATCCGGACGTAATGGTCATCTGCCACGGCGGTCCGATTGCAGAGCCGAAGGATGCTCAGTACATCATCAGCAACATTCCAGAGCTGGACGGCTTCTTCGGTGCATCCTCCATCGAGAGATTCGCTGCCGAGAGATCCATCAAGGCACAGACCGAGGACTTCAAGGCAATCCAGAAGTAATTTCGTAGGGATAATTCGGGCGATATGCCGTGAATTATATACATCTTAGGGTATTGACAGAACAAAGAGACATCTTAGGGATATGACGAGAAGAAAGAAGAGAACCCGGGGAGGACGTTCCCCGGGTTCTCTTCTTTCTTCTTTTCTGTTTCTCGTCATCAAATTCTACGCAGAATAGCGCTTCAAATTCTCTTCATTGGAAAGCTTCGGGGCGGTGTAGTCCACCTCCGGAAGATACCGACTCTGTCCAAAACTGCAGAAATCTCGAATGGCCACCACCTTGTCCGCCAGGGAGACAATCACCCCTTCCTTACAGGTCGGTGCCTCTGCGGTCACCGGCCACATGTGGGTCCGAATAATGGCCTCCGCCTTGGTGCTGAGGTCCGGAATCAGTTCCTTCGCAACCTCCACCGATTCCTCCGGGTGTTCCCGGTAGCATTCTTTGTTATTCTCAAATTTCTCGTCCCGTCCTAGGATTCCCAGGTCGTGGCAAAGGGCTCCCTTGACCACCGCTTCGCTGTCCGTCTGCACGTGCAGTTTCTTCAGAAGATAGCATACCCAGATACTGGCGGCCACCACTCGCATGGTGTGCATCCCCACGGAACTCCGCTTGTGATGACACTGATTCATGGCCTGCTTGAACTCCTCTGAATGCATAATGCTTCTACCATATCGATTCAGATACGATGTAACAACTTTACCTGCCATAGCACTCCTTTCTAATCTCAACGGGTCTATTCTATACGTTTTCTTTGGCACTGACGTGGCATCCTTATGTGGATTTGTTGAAGCCCATCCTTGCCCAAATTTAACTAACCGATTAATTATATCATCTGGTAAAAAGAGAATACAACATTTTTTGATATTTCCGGATAATTAATTTCTAAATAATTTGTTTTTACCAATAAATATCATTAATGCATCCGCTCTCGTTTGAGGTCATTGGAAAATATGGTATACTTACACTAATTGTATGAAATTTGCGAGGGCTGATCATGACGCTGGAAGAAGAATACCGCCTATCCTGCTATCAGGATTTGACCGAGTTGGGCGGTCATCACAACGTGCATCTGGTAAAGCACAACCTGACGGACGAGATTTACACGAAGAAAATTCTCCGCCGGTTTTCTTTTGATGTCTACCTTCAGCTCCAGAATGCTCAGATTCCAGGAGTTCCCCAGATTCGTGAAATGATTCCGAACGGAGATTCCCTGATTCTGATAGAGGATTACATTCACGGGCAGACGCTGGACCAACTGCTCAAGCAGCAGGGTCCCTTGTCCGAGGAAGATTCTCTCGATATTCTTCTCTCCCTCTGCACCGTTCTGGAGAAACTACACCACCTGAACCCACCGGTAGTACACCGGGATCTGAAGCTGTCCAACATCATTCGCACAGAATCCGGTTCCATCTATATCGTGGATTTCGACACGGCACGGAACTACGAACCGGGACAGGAACAGGATACGGAACTGCTCGGGACGAAGGAGTACGCAGCGCCGGAGCAGTACGGATTCGGTCAGTCCGATGCCCGGTCGGATATTTATGCGCTAGGGGTGATTCTGAACCGCCTGCTTACAGGGGAATACCCGAAGCATCGGCTTGCCTCAGGTGATATTGGAAAAATTATTCAACGCTGTACCAGAATGGAAGCGGACGAACGATTCCAGACAGTAAAAGAACTGGAAGATGAAATACAAACTCTTATTCAAAGTAAAGAACGATTCAGTGCAACGTGGTTTCGACAAAAGAAGAAAAATATACTTCGGAAATTAAAACCGTACACACTTCCCGGTTTTCGAACTGGGGCACGTTGGAAGAAAATACTTGCAATTCCTGTGTATACTTATTGCTTTTTAGCCAGCATCACGCTAGAGATAGACGATACCTTCACGCATATGCCTCTGACTGGATTCCGTCTATGGGCAGACCGTATAATATTCTTTGGAATATGTCTTTTTCTCATATTCTATAATACGAACTATCGCAACATGCAAATCCAATCGATCTTTGGTAGGCCACTGCCACTAATATTTCGAGTTTTTACACAAGTCTGCATCTCGCTATTAGCCTTTTTCTTCGGAGTCTTACCAATGTTTCTTCTCGACTTGTATTTTGGCTAATCATAAGGCTATAACCTTTGAAAGTTTACGCTGGTAGCGGAACAATTTTCGATTTGATTCTGGTATCATTATCCTTGATGATTTACATTAAGGAGGAATTTAATATGAAAAATTGGAAATTGGTTTCTGGCATCATTTCGATTGTGCTTTTCGCATTCGTAATGTTTCAGTCCTGTGCAGCAGGTGTCTCAAACTCTTTGGAAGAAAACGGTGAAGTCGGCGGAAGTGCTGGATTTATCGTTGCTGTAATGCTGTTGGCTGCAGGCATTGTTTCTATCGTAACAAGAAAAGGCTCAAAAGGTGGGAATATTGCACTGATTATCCTGTATGGACTGGGAGCGCTCTGTGGATTTACCATGGCTGGAAGCTATTCAGACCTGAACATCTGGGCCGGCTGGTGCCTTATTTGTGCCGTAATCGCAGTCGTTGCATTAGTAAAAATGAAAAAAGTTCCAGATAATAACACAGCAAAGGAACTGCCAAAGGATTAATGGTTAATAGGAGGATTCGAAGAGTGAAAGATTTACAGACCGAAAATCTGAATGATCAACTCAAATCCACGTCTACCGAAGATTTTGATTCATACGTTGAAAATCTTCAGCAGATTCCGACGCTCCCTGAATTCTTCTCTTCCTATATTGCAAGTCACAACCTAAAGACTTCGCAAATTATTCGGGAAAGCGGAATTTCTTCCGGCTATGCCTACGAAATTCTGGATGGAAAGAAAAAGAATCCTTCCAGAGATTATCTATTAGCATTATGTCTTGGAGCTCATATGGATCTCCCTGATGTGCAAAGAGCGCTCCGAATCGCACAGCTTGGAGAACTCTATGCTAAGGTTCCTAGGGACGCGGCTATCATGATTCACATCAACAATAAAAACTGGAATATTATGGATATCAATATGTTCCTAGAAGAACATGATTTGGACGTAATTGTGCACTCCAAGAAATAGTATCCAGAATTTGAGATTGGTTATAGAATAACGAAAAACCCCCGCCGTATCGGTACATCCGATGGGGCGGGAATTTCTTTTACCCTGCTTCGTAATTTCGCAAAAAAGAAAAAGAACGCATCCAATGGATACGCCCAGTTCCTGAATCTATAAGGTTTATGGTTAATGGTTGGCAATTTATTGCTGTTGGATTGTTCCCTTCAGCATCATTAATATACTCCTTTTTGCGACAAATGAAAAACAGTAAATTTTTGTATTTGCACAAGCTTTTACTTGTGGTATACTGTTTTAGAATTAACAGGTTTTTTTAGTGCAAAATAACAAAAGCGGAAAGGAATGGATCATGACCAATGGTGAGAAGGCATTTCTAGCCTTAAGTGAAACACTGAATTTCACCCGGGCAGCGGACAAGTTGTTCATCTCACAGCAAGGGCTCAGTGAACATATCAAGAAATTGGAGGAGGATTACGGAACCATGCTGGTCATCCGGAAGCCACGGGTCCAGTTGACCCAGGCAGGCAAAGTACTTCAGAACATGCTGATGCGGCAAGAAGCCATGGACCGGGATGTGCGGCAGACCATTTCGGAAATCAACCGGGGAGATGCCGGCGAGGTGGCCATCGGCATCAGTGTATCCCGGGTGCGTGCTTTCGCGGCGGATATCATCGGCCGGTATCACGTCACCCATCCCAACGTCAACGTCCGGCTCTATTCCGATATTACCATGAACCTGGAATCCATGCTTCTGGACAACAAGCTAGACGGAATCATCGCGGTCAACGCGGTACCTCACCGGAATCTTCAGATGGAACGGCTCTTCAAGGATCCAGTGTACCTGGCGGTACCGGACCACATCGCTCAGGAACGAACCGGAGATGCCACCATTGTCAATATTGAGGACTACGCGGATTTGCCTTTCATCCGAGATCTCCCAGATAGCACCACCAGTCTTCTGATTGAGCCCTTCTTGGAAAGCCGGAACATTCATCTGAACAACATCATCAACGTCAGCGAATACGCGGTGCAAGCCTCCCTCTGCAACCGCTTCGACGCGGCCATGTTCTGTGCCAAATCCTTCGCCTACTACAAAGAAGGTTCCATCGTGCAGGCCGGTCTTAGAACCCTGGAAGTGGAAGGGTTAAAGCACACGGTAGACATCAGCCTGGTCACCTCTCGCCTCCGTAACTACGCCCGCTGCACCCGGGAATTCTTCCAGACCATTAAGGATTCTCTGGAAATGTTCTACGAGAAGGTAATGTAAGAACTTCCTGTAAAAATAAGGACGGATGCCGCTAATGACATCCGTCCTCTCTTATTTTTCGCTCTATATTTGAATTATTCGAAGTGCTCTGCCACTTTCTTCAGATTCTCGATAATCGGAAGATGCTGCGGGCAGATTCCCTCGCACTGACCGCAACCAATGCAGTCGCTGGCCTTGCTTTCATGGGTGATGGTTCTGTTGTAGAACTCCCTCTGGGTGGTCCAGTCGGTTCTGGCCTCGTTCTTATCCGCATTGTACAGCGAGAAGTATTCTGGAATCGGAATATTCATCGGACATCCCGGGGTGCAATAGGAACATCCGGTGCACTGAATCTCGATGCCTTCGTTGATTTTTTTTACCGCATGCTGAATTAGCTCTAACTCTTTCTCATCCAATGGTTTGAAGTCCTGCATGTAGCCGGTGTTGTCCAGCAGCTGTTCCATATTGCTCATACCGGAAAGCACTACGGCAACGTTGTCGTGACTGGCTGCAAAACGAACCGCCCAGGACGGTACAGACAGGTCTGGGTCGTAGGCCTTGAAGGCCTTCTCCACTTCTTCCGGAATGCGGTTTGCCAGCATACCGCCCTTCACCGGCTCCATCACGATAACCGGCTTACCGTGCTTCGTAATCGTATCGTAAGCGGTGTGGGCCTGGATGCCCGCGCTTTCCCAATCCAGGTAGTTCAGCTGAATCTGAACGAACTCCAGCTCCGGGTGCTCCGTCAGCACCTTATCCAGGAAATCCGCCTTATCGTGACAGGAGAATCCAACGTGACGAATCTTTCCTTCTGCCTTCATCTTCATCACCATATCAAAGGCGCCGCACTCCTGGAACTTCGCATAGTTGTCGTGTCCCATGTCGTGAAGCAGATAGTAGTCGAAGTATTCCACGCCACATCTCTCCAGCTGTCCCAGGAACACTTCTTCTGGCGTGCCATCCTTCTGGTAAGCCAGATGGTACTTCGTCGCCAGCGTGTACTGATCGTGGGAGTAACGGTCTGTCAATGCCAGTTTCACAATCTGTTCGCTGTTCAGGTTGTGGTACATCCACGCGGTATCGAAATAGGTGAACCCTCGTTGAATGAAGGTGTCCACCATTTCCTTGACCTGCTTCAGGTCCACATTGTCCAGTTCGCCGGTCTCTTCTGCCAGTTTCGGCAAACGCATCATTCCGAAACCCAATTTCTTCTTCGATTCAATCACGCCCATGTTGTCTCCTTTTTCCTCTATCAACTCTGATTCTTGGATATCCCGGTATCGTAAGGCCGGGGAAAATGTTTTTTCACATATAGAAAAACAGAAAGCTCATCGCTGAACTTTCTGTTTATATTGGTCGGGATGGCGAGATTCGAACTCACGACCTTCTCGTCCCGAACGAGACGCCCTACCAAGCTGGGCCACATCCCGACATCAATTACAGTTATTATCTTAACACATCGCTGTAATTGATGCAAGGAATTTTTGGATTTATTGTGAGTAGGACGCTATTTTAAAATCGTGACATAAAATACGTCACGATTTTAAAATATATGTCACGCCAATCCATCCGCTTTTCTTTGACCGAATGTGACCGCCGGATGAAGTTATGGCGGAAACGAACCGAAATTGCTACCAGTCTGAGGCTTTTACCGCCAATAATTTCCATGTTATGCAGATTGTGTTCACGGCTTCTAGGCGGAAGCTTAGGATTTTAAGAAGATTCCCCGCCATGTTTTCACATTTAATTTCTTCCATTTGCCCCTTTCAGTAAAAAAACTTGGCGCCCCGATTTCCCATTTCCAGTGTTTCGAAGGTTCTTTCCGCCATCATATCACACGGCGTTCACACTTCTGAGAAATCACACTCTCCTTTCTATTCGTCATCATCTTCCCACAGGTTTGAAAAGGCGATTCCAATTCTTCCCTTCTTATACACAACGGCTACAACATCACCGTTATCTTTCATATACAGTCGTACTCCAGAACTCTTTTGAATAAAAACAAATCCTTTTTTCTTCAACTTCCGAAGATAGCTTTTGTAGGATTTTTTGTTCGCTTTGTATGCAACAGAAATGGAATCCCCATACGAGAACCTTCCCGTCTTCCCATACAGTGCTCCGAAGTCCGGCACGGAATAGCCCTCATAGTGTTTCGGCACGGTGATTCGGCACTTCATCTTGATGCCGTTTCGGGTGGCGGTGATGGTGCACTTTCCGCCCTTCTTGCCTTTGACAACACCTTTCTTCGATACGGTGGCTACCTTCTTGTTGCTGGATTTCCATTTGATTTTTCCAGAGCCGCCCAGTACCTTTAATTTGTATTTGTCCGAATTGTACACGGTCTTCTTGGTTTTCGAAAGCCCCGGTTTCAATACTTTGACGGTGCAGGTATAGGTCTTGCCATCGTACTGTGCGTAGACTTTGCAGTTGCCCTTCTTCTTTCCGGTAATGACACCTTTGGAATTAACGGTGGCAATCTTCTTGTTGGAAGATTGCCACTTCGCACCGGATGCCAGCCCTTTCAAACTGTTGGTGCAGGTGGTCTTGACGTGGATTGTTCTGGACTTGTACTTCAGTCCGGTGGTGCTGACCTTGACATGACACACCGCCTGATGCCCATCGTTGAAGGCTACGGTAATATCACAGGTTCCAACGCTTCTTGCGGTTACCCAGCCATCCTCGTCCACGGAAGCCACCTTGCTGTTGCTGGATTTGCAGGTATAGTATTCATCCACCGAATTATCCGAATCGATTACCGAATCCTCGTCCCCGTATTTCAGGTTGAGATTTGTGCGAATAAGCATGTGTTCGTCTTCCGTCTGATTCGGCAGCTCCTGGGTCTGAACCGAACGGTTAGATGTTCCGGCTTTCGCATTATCCTCTTCGGTGCCTTCGGTTTTCGGCGCTACCGATTTCTCGTTGCTCTGAGACTTCGTTTCAGCTTCTGCACCTGTGGCAGATTCGGTCGTCGCTGTTTTCGCATTTTCCACCGGTTCGCTTCCCGTGGATTCTGTAGCGGTCGCATCGGCAAAAGCCCAGGTTGGCATCATGGTTACCGTCATGATGACCGCCAGCAGCATTGCTTTCCATCGTTTCATAATACTTCTCCTCTCGTACTTTCCATAGAATCTATCAGATATTTGAATTCTAACATAAAACGCGCATGTATTCCACTACATACGCGTTTTCTCACTCTCGTTATTCTATTCTTCTGGAATTTTCGTCACATCCACCCATTCGATGGCTTGAGAGAACCGGAACAATTCGTCACAGGTCAGTTCAATGGCGCTGTTTGCCGTGCCGCAGGCGGGGAAGACGGTTTCGAATCGTCGAAGAGATTCGTCACAGTATGTCTTCACATCCTCTCTATCGATACCAAAAGCACACACACAGCCGATAGGGTGTCCTGTATACTCCTTCACCTCCTCCGGTGTCAAGAATTTCGCCTTCACACCGAAGGTGTGCTTATACTTGTGGTTATCCACCTTGGCGTCTCCCGCCATTTGCACCACAATGGCTCCGTCCTCTTTGTTCTTGAATGACAGGGTCTTACAGATTCTGGCCCCTTCTACACCCAGGGCTTCTGCTGCCAAATCCACTGTTGCACTGGAGGCATCGAATTCCATAATCCGGTCCTCCGCATTAAATTTCTTAAGGTGCTCCCGCACGCGCTCCATTGACATACCTGATTCTCCTTTTACCGTATGCGCTCTATAATTTACTTTTCCGGTTATACCTTCTTATATCTCCCGGCGTCCCTCCACGGCTTTGAGCAGGGTGACTTCATCCGCATATTCCAAATCCCCCCCCACCGGTATTCCGTGGGCGATTCTCGTCACCTTAATTCCGGAGGGTTTTAGCAGCCTGGAAATATACATTGCCGTCGCCTCTCCCTCGATATTGGGGTTGGTGGCGATAATCACCTCTTCCACTTCCGGTTCCTTCTGAAGGCGAACGATCAGGGATTTCAAGTTAATATCATTGGGACCGATTCCCTCCACCGGAGAAATGGTTCCGTGAAGCACGTGATATCGACCGTTGAACTCCCGAATTCGCTCCATGGCCAGTACATCCTGGGGGGATTCCACTACACAGATAACCTTCGGATCCCTTGTCCCATCGGAACAGATGGAACAGGGGTCCGTATCCGTCAAATTTCCGCAGACGGAACAATACCGGAGATTCTTCTTGGCATCCAGAATGGCACCCGCCAGATTCTCTACCTCCGGTACATTCAAAGAAAGCACGTGAAACGCCAGTCGCTGGGCCGTTTTTCCGCCGATTCCCGGCAGCTTCGAAAACTCATTAATCAGCCGGTTCAAAGGCTTTGGATACTGCCTCATCGCTCGCCTCCTAGAGTCCTGGGATTCCCAGACCTCCGGTAATCTTGCTCATTTCCTGCTCAACGATGGTATCCACCTGTCTCATGCCCTCATTCACAGCGGCAATGAGCAGATCCTGCAGCATTTCAACATCATCTGGATCTACAACGTCTTTGTCGATATTCAGCTTGGTAATCTCCTTGTTTCCGTTGATTACCACCTCAACTGCACCGCCACCGGCAGTGGAAGTGAACTCTCTGGCTGCCAAATCCGCCTGAGTCGCCTCCATCTCTCTCTGCATCGCCTGCATCTGCTTCAGCTGCTTCTGCATATCTCCGCCGCTGACCTTGGTCTTTCTCTTTCCAGCTCTCATTCCTTTGCCCATTTCTGTCTCCTCTCTCTTTCCTGTAAAAATAAATTCCTATTCTATTACCTGGACCGG